>JAHFDU010000036.1:0-14518 GCA_023248835.1 Myxococcales bacterium
AGATCGCTCAGATCGTTCAGATCCCAGTGCCGGGGTCCTTCCCGACCCCCTCTCGCTCGGCAGAGCCGATCGATTCACCCCCTTTTTCGCGCGTTACTCGCGCGCGTTCAGATCGCTCAAATCGTTCAGGTCCCAGTGCCGGGGTCCTTCCCGACCCCCTCTTGCCCGGCAGAGCCGAGCGATTCACCCCCTTTCCGCGCGTTACTCGTGCGGATGGGGCGTGGCGTGGGTGCTGGCTTCGCAGCGCGTCAACTTGCTGCTTTCGTAGTTTTCTTGGGCAGGTTCCAGACAACTAGGGAGGGAAACAAAGGGACTTTAGGGGCATAGTGGCATAGTAGTCTTGCCATCGTCCCGTGGCTGCGAAAGAGTACCATTCATGCAGTGGAGGGACGCTAATCATGGAAAGATCGACGACCTTGCTCATGCCGGCGGCATTCCTCGGCCACGGCAGTCCCATGAATGCCATCGAGCGCAATCGATACACCGAGGCGTGGCGATCCTTCGGAGCGACCGCACCGACGCTTTTCGGAAGGCCGAGAGGGAAAAAATCTTGAGCAGTCACGACGGAGAATGATACGTATTGTTTGTCATTAAGTTTTATACTATACTTTTTGTATCTTGCAAAAGGACCGTAGAACAAAGATCGAGCAACTGCTGGCTCTCGCCAGGCTAGGGCTAATCCGCGCCCGCGATCTCGACACTTGCAAGATCCCTAGAGCCTACCTCAATCGTTTGGTCGCGACCGGACAACTTGAGCGTGTCGGTCGCGGCCTATATCGAGCTCCCGGTTCACTGGTGACCGAACACACCTCGCTCGCTGAACTCTCCAAACGGGTCCCTCGCTCTGTGGTCTGTCTGCTGTCTGCGCTCCAGTTCCATGGACTCACCACAGAAGCACCGCACCAAGTCTGGATCGCCATCGACACACACGCGCGGCAACCTAAAATCGATTACCCTCCGATCCGCGTTGTGCGCGCGAGCGGTGCCGCGTATCGACATGGAGTCGAGAAAAAAACAATCGAAGGTGTGTCGGTGAAGATCACGTCTCCTGCAAAGACTGTCGCTGACTGTTTCCGTTATCGTCGGCACGTCGGGCTCGAGGTCGCGCTCGCTGCGCTGCGCGACTACCTGCGCAAACATCGTGGCGGCATGGATGCGCTCACCAAAGCCGCCAAAGCCGATCGCATTTACGCCACCATGCGTCCCTATCTCGAGGCATTGACGTGACCAAAGCGCCGACGCAGATCGGAGCATCGGTGCGCGCGCGCCTGCTCAAACTCGCTCGTGAGCGAAAAGAGGATTTTCAGCTTGTTCTAACTCGTTACGCCAATGAGCGACTTCTCTACCGGCTGGCAACCTCGCCGCACCGCAACAATTTCGTGCTGAAGGGTGCCGCTCTTTTCACCCTGTGGACCGGAACACCGCACCGGGCAACTCGCGATCTCGATCTGCTCGGGTTCGGCAACCATGACGACGATTGGGTGAGCAAGGTATTCGCCGAAATTCTTACATCGGCGGTCATTGACGATGGCGTCGATTTCGACGCGCGTACGCTCTCGGTAGCACCGATTCGTGAAGACCAAGAATATGGCGGCATCCGAGTTCTGATCGACGCCCAAATAACGGCCGCGCGCATCAAACTCCAGGTGGACGTCGGATTCGGCGACGCTGTCACCCCGACTCCGGAGCTGGTTG
The DNA here is from genome assembly GCA_023248835.1 of Myxococcales bacterium. Classification (GTDB taxonomy): domain Bacteria; phylum Myxococcota_A; class Polyangia; order Palsa-1104; family Palsa-1104; genus JAHFDU01. The sequence goes on from JAHFDU010000036.1 coordinate 1,696, forward strand.
ATTTTCCGACGCTGCTCGATTTTCCCGCACCGACATTGCGCGCCTACCCGCGCGAGACCGTCGTCGCCGAGAAACTCGACGCAATGGTTCAGCTCGGGCTGGCCAACAGTCGCATGAAAGATTTTTTCGACATCCGGCTTCTGTCTCGCCTCTTTGAATTTGATGGCACGACCCTCGCCCAAGCCGTCGCCGCGACCTTCGCACGGCGTGGCACCCCACTTCCCGTCGAGCTGCCGATCGCGCTCACGCAGGAGTTCTCGGCCGACAAGGGCAAAGAGACGCAGTGGACGGCATTCGTTCGAAAGGCGGGCCTGAGCACGACCAGCGGAACACTGCCTGAAGTCGTTGCTGAACTCCGCGATTTTCTGGAGCCAGTCATCGCAGCGGCCCGTGAACAAGTTCCTTGGCTAACTCGTTGGCCGGCGGGTGGACCGTGGCGATCTGGCAAATGAAATGCCCTCTTGAAGTCGGCTACATGAACCTCTGCCGAAGATAGGTTTCTGCCAACTTGCGCTCTCGCGCCCGACCGCCGCGCAGGGCATCGACCAGCGCGAGGCACTCATAAAGTTTCCGATCCTTCTTCGCTGCAGTGACGACGGATAGGTAAATGGGCTCGCAAGTCTCTCCTCGCGCTGTTCCCTTCGGATCGGGCCACACCGGTGGCGGCTCATCGCCGAAGACGATTTGATCCCTCAGAGGCGCGGCGGCGTGCGCGGTTGGCATTCCGCGACCGAGCGCGCCGCGCTTGAGCGGGAGCACATAGCGCAACCCGTGTACCAAAAACTCCAGAAGCGGTGCCGTCAGTGGTCGAACCTCGTCAGGTGCAATCAGCCCTGCCTCACGGGCGCGCTGTACCGCGCTGTGCACTTCAGAAGCGCTCATCCCCAACTCGGCCGCGAGAGGCGCATATGAGAAATCCTGATTCCCTCGCACGGCGAGTTTCAGGAGCACCAGGATGTCTTGCGGCTTTAACAACATGTTTATATTCTATTCGCGAATAGCGAATAATCAACACCAAATTGTCTAAAGAGCGAGGCACCGGGATGTTTTCCCCGGAGACGGATCGCGACCGTTCCATGTGCCGTCCTTGTGCCGTAACTTTGCTCCAAAATCGACTTCCAGGCGGTACCAGACGGTTTTAAACTCTCTTCGTTTTTTCATCCAAGTTCGCGAAAATATGGGCAAGTTCGCGTCTCACTTGGTTATCGGGCGGATGCACGGTCGAAGGCTGCCGATGACGCATGCGACCGTGCCAATGATAAGCAGCCCCCGAGAGCAGAAGCGCGGCTGCACACAGTGCGGCGAGCGCCGCCGATCTCTTCACGAGATCCCCCGTCTTCGCCGCGCGTCGAGGCACTCGCGCGAGCCCGCTTCGACGACGTGGCAGACATTCGGGCGCGCTGCGTACATGCGACATGAATAGTGACCCTGGCGCGCGTGCAGTGCGGCGCAGTGGCCGTGCACTATCTTGAGCCAGCGCCGATCGCCGATCTTCTGCGCGTAGTCCAAACAATCGGCATTCTTGAGGTGGTCGAGCACGTCGTCACTTGAACGAATCTTGCCATTGAACGAGCAGCTACGCTATCTTCAATCAGTGATGTTGACGGCGGCACGAGTGGCCTACCCCCTGCTGCGGGCAAGATTGACTCGTTCGCGTCGTACATTCTATTCGCGAATAGCGAATAGTTAGCACCAATTCGGTCGATTCCATGACGGATTTGACTCTTACGCGCACCATCCCGATAGTTTCGATGAACTGGTGCTGTGAATCGATCCTGGCGTCTATCAGCCGCAGACTTGTCGACAGTAGAGTCGCATCAATGTGGCCGTCACCGGAAATCATAGCACCTGACGGATTTTCACCCCGGCCATTATTTGCCAGGGTGACACCAGCCATTTATTGCTCGGCCTAAATAGTCCATATTCACAGGTCGTGGCCGACGCTCGAACAGTCTCGCTGATGCTCTCGCCCCTCGGGCGACTGCATATTAGCGTCCCCGAACCGTCTGACGTCGCGACCGCGGCGTTGCCCGAAGCTGTCGTTCGGCGTCTCGAGTCAGCGTTCGCTCGGAGTGCCGCGCACGGACTTCTCGAGCTCGGCGCCAGCGAGGTCGCCGCCGCGCTGCCACTGACACTCGGTTATTTTAGAGATTTCGCCGCGCTCTTTTTCCATCGGCTGCGCCACATCGCCGATCTGGAAGCGGCGCGCGCAACTTTCGAGATTGCGTTTCCCAGCGACGAACTGCCTCGGCTCCTACTTTCCGCGCCGCCGATGCTTGGCGCAGAGTATCTTGACCAGGCGGTGCTCCGGCAACTCTGGTCTGATCTGCAGGGCGCGCTACGCGACGAATTGGCCAGTTGGGACGGCACCATCGAACGCTATTTGCACTCGAAGCATCCGAGCTGGAATCTCCTCGGGCGAGTCTGCTTGCACCTGGCCGAGAACAAGCGCGATCCGGAAAAGCCGTTTGCGTTTCTGGCCACCTACACCAAGCGCTTGTCGCAAAAAGCCGAGCCGCAACACGTGCCGCTCGGCGAGGCGGTGCGCGAGAGCTCGGCCGCGCACGACAAAGGCGCGCTGCTCAAATTGCTGCTGCCGGTCGATCGGGCGGCGCAGCGCAGCGGCCTCATCAAGGAGCTCGTGGATTCTGGCGAGCTCTTTCATCCGATCGCCTGGACGCCGCGTCAGGCGCATCGTTTTCTGCAAGAAATTCCGGTTCTCGAAGAAGCCGGCCTCCTGGTACGCGTGCCCAACTGGTGGAAAACACGGCCGCGGCCACAGGTGACAATCACCGTCGGCGGTCGTGAGCCAAGTCAGCTTGGCGTCCAAGCGATCCTCGATTTTCGACTCGAACTTTCTCTCGGCGGCGAAACTCTCAGTCACAAGGAGTGGCAAGACATCGTCTCGCGCACCGATGGTCTGGCTCTGGTGCGCGGTCAGTGGATTGAGATCGATCGCGAAAAACTCACCGCAGCGCTCAAGCATTGGAAGAGCATTGAGCGCAGCGCCGCGCATGATGGATTGTCGTTTCTCGACGGCATGCGTCTCTTGGCCGGGATGCCATCGGTGGCCAACGCCGTTCCCGACGAGACCCGCGCCTGGTCACAAGTGGTGGCCGGCGAGTGGCTCGACAAAGCACTCGAGGGTCTGCGCGATCCCAAAGCTCACGACAACGCTCAGCCGAAGCAGCTCAACGCGACACTGCGGCCCTATCAATTGGTCGGAACAAATTGGCTCCATTTTTCCCATTCACTGCGCCTCGGCGTCTGCTTGGCCGACGACATGGGACTCGGGAAAACCATTCAAGTGCTGGCGCTCCTACTCATGCATAAGCAACAGCAACTCGGCGGCATCGATCTACTCGTAGTGCCAGCGTCGCTCATCGCCAACTGGCAGTCCGAGATCGATCGCTTCGCGCCGTCGCTGCGCGCGGTGGTCGCGCACCCGTCGGTGTTGCCGGTCAAAGAGATCGCGGCGATGCACGATGACCAACTCGCAAACACCGACGTTGTGATTACAACGTACGGCACGCTCCCGCGTGTGCCGTGGTTCGCCGAGCGCCAGTGGCGTACCGTGATTCTAGACGAAGCGCAGGCGATCAAAAATGGTGGCGCAAAACAGACGCAGGCTGTCAAGCAGCTCGAGGCGCAGCACCGCATCGCGCTCACCGGAACGCCAGTCGAAAATCGGCTCGGCGATTTGTGGTCGTTGTTCGACTTTCTCAACCCCGGGCTGCTCGGAACGGCCAAAACATTTTCGCAATTTGCAAAGCAGCTCGAAAAGCGATCGAGCCAGCAATACGCGCCGCTGCGCAATTTGATTCAGCCCTACATCCTGCGCCGACTCAAAACCGACAAGCGCATCATCTCGGACCTGCCGGACAAGACCGAACTCAAGGCTTTTTGTTCACTGTCGAAGGCGCAGGCGACGCTCTATCAAACCGCGGTCGACGAGCTGGAGGCGGCGCTCGACAACGTCGACGGCATCAAACGGCGCGGCCTGATTCTCGCGTCGCTGATGCGCCTCAAACAGATCTGCAACCACCCATCTCAATGGCTGGGTAGTGGCGATTACGCGCCCGATGAAAGCGGTAAGTTCTCCCGCCTGCGCGAGCTCTGCGAAGCGATTGCGGCCAAGCAGGAGAAGGTGCTGGTGTTCTCGCAGTTCCGCGAAATCACCGAGCCGCTCGCCGCGTTTCTCGAAAAAACCTTCGGCCGCCCCGGTGTCGTGTTGCATGGACAGACCGCCGTCAAAGATCGTCAGGCGTTGGTGGAAAAATTTCAGGGTGACGAGTCGGTGCCATTTTTTGTGCTGTCGGTCAAAGCCGGCGGAACCGGCCTCACGCTCACCGCCGCCTCACACGTCATTCATTTTGATCGCTGGTGGAATCCCGCCGTCGAAAACCAGGCCACCGATCGCGCCTACCGCATTGGTCAGAGAAAAAACGTCTTGGTTCACAAATTCATTTGCCGCGGCACCGTCGAGGAAAAGATCGACGCCATGATCGAATCGAAACAGAGCCTGTCGCGCGACCTGCTCGAGGGCGGCGAAATGCTGCTCACCGAGATGGACAACGCCGCGCTGCTCAAGTTAGTTTCACTCGACGTCAAACGGGCTATGAACGAACTCGAATGAGATGAGGTGAAGAGACGATGAGTTTTTATTACGGATGGGCACCACGTTTGACCGTGGCGGAGCGGCGCGTCCAAGCGACGCGCGAGGCGATGAAGATGACCAAGCAGGGCAAGTCGCTAGCGCCGATCAGGCTCGACGGCAAGCGGATCGCGACAACCTGGTGGGGCAACGCCTGGTGCACCAATTTGGAGTCGTACAGCGACTACGACAATCGCCTACCGCGCGGGCGCAGCTACGTCCGCAGCGGGTCGGTGCTCGACTTGCAGATTTCGCCGGCCAAAGTGACCGCGCTGGTGTCCGGTTCGAGTCTCTACGAAATCGAAATCGCGATCACACCGCTCAAGCGTTCGCACTGGCAGACGATCGTCAACGAGTGCGCCGGGCAGATCGGATCGGTCGTAGAACTTTTGCAAGGCCGATTCTCGCAGCCGGTGATGGAAATTTTGGCGCGCCAAAAAACCGGACTATTCCCATCGCCAAAAGAAATTGCGCTCGACTGCTCCTGCCCGGATTGGGCGAGCATGTGCAAGCACGTGGCCGCGGCGCTCTACGGCGTCGGAGCGCGCCTCGACGCCGAGCCCGAGTTGCTGTTTGCCCTGCGCAAGGTCGATCAGATGGATTTGGTAAGCCAAGCCAGCGCCACAAAGCTCATCGGGAAAGCGGCGCGCGGCAGCAGCGTTTTGCGAACAGATAACTTAGGCCAACTCTTCGGGGTTGAATTCGAATCCACCGAGCCGGTGTTTTCCGTTGAGAAAAAGCCGTCACGAAAGTCGCCGCGCAAGAAAATGGCGACGAAAAAAGCGACGCGCCCGTCCCAAACTCGAAAACGCGCGGCCGTGACAGCAAAACACCAAGCCCCACGCCGTCGCAAAGCCGATCGCCAGCGTGTCTAAGCAACGGTCTTGGCCGGAGTGATTCGATTTGGCCGTTCGGTGACGGATTTTCCGCCCCACCGGCAACTACAAAGACAGGGACAGATACGAGAGAACGGCCGCTCGTGTGCGAAGGATGCTTTCGCTTCGGGTCGATGCTTAAAGTGGCTATTCGCTCATTGCCAGGGGTTCCTGGAGGGCGAAGCCAAAGCTCAGGGTCGGGATGAGCTCATGGGATGACGGACAGAGCAAGACTGAGTAGTCTGCTTTGGGTAACCCTAAGGTTTCGAAGTTGCTTAACATGTAGCCGCTCTGGCACGTGCAGTTCTGCGCCAGGAATGCAGTGTCACTGGCGTCTGAATATTTAGAGTAACTACTGTTTGAGAGCGAAGCATAAGAGCGATCAAGGAACACGTGCGGTCCCTCGTTGTTGCTGTAGGTGTTCGCTTGCAGCGACAGTCCGGAACAACGACCGCTGGCAAACAGCCCGGCCCCGAGATAGCCGAGATCTGACCTCAACGCGAACTTCTTGTTGTCGGAGAACGTACAACCCGAGAAAAGAACGGATCCGCCCTCACCACTGATGAATGCTCCTGAATAAACGTTACGCGCAAAGGTAGTGTCGGTGGCGGTGACAGAGGGTGCGTTGAAAGCCAACAGGCCCATTCCGAGGCCAAGTGATGCGTCGTTGCCAGTGTCTTGTATCTGCGAGCTTGAAATTGTCAGGTTGGCGTTGTAGACGACCACGCCCGCCCCTTCGTTCTTCGCGATGCGCGTACGCGAGATCGTGCCATAGGCGCCGCTGGTGATCATGACGCCGAGTCCGCTGTTGTCGTGAACGTTGACATCGGTTGCCTCGAGTGTGGCGCCCGCCTGTGCCATGAGGCCGACGGCGGTGGCGAGGACGGCGCCCGACTTATGCGTTTCGATCTCAACGCCGTTGCTCAAGGACAGCTTCGAACCACTATCACTGGCCACAAGGCCAACCTCAGAATTGTCATAGATGTGTGTGCCTCGGAAAGTCAGCGAGCCGCCACGCAGCACTTCGCCGCCTCGCCCATATTTCCCATCGCTAGACTTGCGCGTGTCGTGAATACTGCCGTTGCATAGGATTGCCGCTGCCGAGCTGACACAGATTCCCAAGGCAGGAGCGTCCGCGATCTCGACATTGAAGCCGCCGTAAGTCGCGCCATTCGTGACGGAAACGCCTGCTTCTGCGCAGTCTTTTTTGGTGACGTAAATGTCGTTGGTAGAGTCGCGGGCACGAAGATCTCCGAGTTCGACCGGCATGAGGGGCGGGCGAATGATGGTGTCGTCAATAAAGACGTCAGAAGTCTGACCGATCACCTGCACACGGCCAATGATGTTGGCTTGCTGAAACTGCACTTTCCCCGACGTAATTGTCACCGCAGTTTTCTCTTTTGCCAAGAGATCGATACCCCGAACGAAAACGAAATCGCCCGGATTTTTCGTGTTGATCGAAATACCTTGGGTGCCGATTCCTGAAAGCTTGACCCGATGGGTGATCGGCAGCAACGGCATGAGCGCTGAAAATGTACACGGAGGGAAGGCGCTGAACGGCTGGGCGACGGCACCTTCCATGGACTGTGCTTCGATGATGATGCTGCCACTGATCGGCTGGCTCAGCGTATATTCGCCATCCGCCAGCTGCAGATGGTGTTCACCGGAACTTGCCAAGACCTGCTCGACCTTTTCGTCGAGGCTGCAGGGTGCAGTTCGGCAGACGACTAGATCTCCGGGAGATGCTCCAGCACCGCATCTGCCAATGCAAGCTAACACCAGCAAAAAGCCGATTGTGCGCATCGAGGACTAAATTCTACCACGACGCGTGGACTAAATTCTACCACGACGCGTGGTCGACCAAGCCCTATCTCGATCCTCATCCCAAGCGGAGTTTACGGCAGCTCGACAATTCTCCAATAGGCGTCGAGCAGCGTAATGACTTCGACAAAATCGTTGCCGACGTTGGCCTTGACGATGTAGCCGGCGACATGTTCGCGATAGGCTGCAGTGCGGTCTTCATCGGCCTTCGAGGTGGTGAGCACAAAAACCACGGTGTTGCTGAGTTGGTCGTCGCTGCGGATCTGATGAAGAAATTCGATGCCGTTCATACGAGGCATGTTGAGATCGAGTAGAATCAGAAAGGGTCGCTGCAGCGGCGCCCGGCCGTCCTCTGCGCGTAGAATCGCCAGGGCCTCGATCCCATCCTTGGCCACCACCACCGGATTGGCGATTTTCTTTTTTTTGAACGCGCGCTCAACCGCCATGACTTCGACCGCATCGTCTTCGACCAATAAGACCGTGACCGCAGACGGTGATGGTGACATTCCTAACTCCTTCGCTTCGAGTCAGACTATTTTTCTCGGTCGCTATATTGGCAACAGTATACGCGATACTCGATGAGAAGTGGAAGATGCCGCCATCGGTGTCGGAGATTGCCACGACCTGCACTAATTTCTTCGAGTTGCGTTCCTACCATCGGCGCGCACATGGCGTCGTCGCAGCCGCCGACACTCGATTTTTTCCGGTTTGCTTGGCGTTTCGCATCGCTTCCGGAGAGTGGGTCAGCACTTCGGTCACCGACGCCACCGTGCGCGGCAGCAAAAACACTCCGAGGCTGATGGTTGCGGCCACCGTGCTCTCGATCAAATTTTCGCTCGCCACCGCCGCTCGGACGCGTTCGGCAATTCGTGTGGCTTCGTCAATGCCGGTCGCTGAAAGCAAGACCAAAAATTCATCGCCGCCGATGCGTGCAAAGTGATCTTCTTGCCGGATCGAAACACGAATTCTGTCGGCAATCTCCACCAGCACTCGATCACCGATGGCATGTCCAAAGCGTTCATTGATACTTTTGAAGTCGTCGCAATCGATGAGCACACCGTACAACTGCGCAGAATTTCTGCCGGCGCGCGCGACTTCGGCGGGCAGCATGTGCTCAAGCCCTCGGCGATTGAACACTTGGGTAAGCGGATCGAGAAATGCCAGTCGCTCGAGCTGTCCGTTGGCTCGCTCCAGTTCACCGCGAATGCGAAAACGCTCGACCGCGTAGCGAATCGATCGCAAGAGCATGTCGCCCGAGAAGGTTCCTTTGATGAGGTAGTCCTCGGCGCCGTCGTGGAGCATCTGCAACGCAGTCGACTGATCATCGAGACCGGTGAGCACAATGATCGGCACGCGCCCCGCATCGAGTTCTTTCATCTCGCCGAGAAACGCCCGCGCATCACCATCCGGCAAGCGATAGTCGATGAGTGCGCAATCGAAATGCTCGCGACCAAGCAGCGCCAGACCCGACTGGCGATCGACCGCTTCGGCGAGCTGGAAGCCGGTGGGTGCGATCTGTTTGAGCGCTCGACGCACGCTCGCACGATCGACCTCATCGTCGTCGACAACGAGCACGCTTAGGCTCTTTGGGCCCAGCACCGATGCCATCATCGCGCTCCGTCGGGAAACTGCACCGTGTCTAAGTATGCCATGAGCTCGACCAAGGTGGAATGCAACTGTTCTCGGTTCTGCAGCATGGCCGCGTCCTGAAGACTGGCACCAAATTTGGCCATGCGGTGAAATCCATACAGCCCGGCGGTGCCCTTCATGTTGTGTCCGAGCGTCTGAATCGAGGCGTAGTCAGCGCGAGTGAGCGCCTGCTGCATCGAGACCACATCTTTTTTTCGATTGGCAAGAAACTGCGGTACCAGTGGAAGCACCTCTGGATCAATTTCGATTGATTCGGACTGCACCATAGGTCGCTCTGCCGCGAGAAACTCGGCGGTGGCGTCGAGTAGGCGCGCTTTACTGATCGGTTTGGCAATGCAGCGGGTGCAGCCCGCGTTGAGCGCGCGCTCCGCCGTTTCAGGATAAGCGTCGGCGCTGATGGCAATGATCGGCGTCGCAGCGACACCACGGAGCGCCTCGAGCTTGCGGATCTGCTGCGTCGCCTCGAGCCCATCCACCAGCGGCATGTGCAAATCCATCAGCACCAGGTCGTACTCGACCGCGGAAAACATTCGAATCGCTTCGGCACCGTTGCCAGCCTGATCGACCTGATGGGCAGTCGACTGCAGAAATTTTTCGAGGACGATTCGGTTTTCGACCGCGTCATCGGCGATCAAGATCTTGAGCGCGCGGTCCGAAGTGCGACACGACTGCGGCTCCGTCCGAGGCGCTGGCAGTGCCCTAGCGATTTCAAATTGGGCGGTAAAATAGAAGCTGCTTCCCTGGCCAGTTTCGCTTTCGACCCAAATGCGGCCACCCATCAATTCGACCAGCCGCCGACAGATCGTCAGTCCCAAACCGGCGCCGCCGTAGGTTCGCGTGGTGGTCGGATCGAGCTGCGTAAAACTCTCGAACACCCGATCTAATTTATCGTTGGCGATGCCGATTCCGGTGTCGCGGACGCAGAACTCGATGATGGCAGGCGCGGATTCGATCGGCCGGATCTTGACCACAATCTCGCCAGTGAAGGTGAATTTTATCGCGTTGCCGATCAAGTTGACCAATATCTGCCGCAGCCGATGCGGATCGCCGATGAGCAACGTCGGCGTGCCGGGAGCAAGCTCCCACTTGAGTACCACCTCCCGACCGCTCAAACGAATACGCATCAGCTCGGCGGTTTCGGACACCAATCGCTCGAGATCAAACGGCAACGTTTGAAGTGACAGCTTGCCGCTTTCCACTTTCGACAGATCCAAAATCTCGTCGATGAGGGTAAGCAAATGTTCGGCCGCTCGATTCAAGATTTCTACGTACTGTCTCTGATCCGAAGTGAGCGACGTTTCTCGCAAAAGCTCCGTCATGCCGAGAACAGAGTTCATCGGGGTGCGAATTTCGTGGCTCATGTTGGCGAGAAATTCGCTCTTGGCGCGACTGGCGGCTTCGGCCAGCTGCTTGGCCTTTTGCAGTTGCAGCTCCGACTGTTTGCGTTCGATCGCATAGCGGATCGAACGATAGATCACCTGTTCGTTGAATTCCCATTTGACCAAATAGTCCTGCGCCAGCGTCGGAACAATTTCGATCGCTTGACGTTGGTCGTCGTTGCCAGTCAAAACGATGATCGGCTCGGCAGTGGCGGCGCGAATCCGGGCAATCGAGTCGAGACCACGCCCGTCGGGCAGACTGAGGTCGAGCAAGATGACGGCGGGCGGCGCTGAAGCAATGCTACCCACTGCATCTGCCAGCGAAGCTACATGGGTGAGTTCGAGTCGCGGTGAGGTCGCATCCAGCTTGCCAATGAGCTTGCGAATGAGCATCGCGTCCATCGGCTCATCTTCGACCAGCAAAACTCGAATCGAGTTCATCAACAATGCATCCCAAGCTCGAGCGACGCTACCACCTCATTCGATTGACCGCGATTTCCTAAAAACCTCATGGTTGCTTCTCGAACTTTTTTGGCCAGGTGAAAGAAAAAACCGAACCCTGGCCGATGTTCGACTTCAGGGTGACTTTGCCGCCGAACACTTCGACGGTTTTTTTCACCATCGCCAGGCCCATGCCGCTGCCCTCGACTTCGTCTCGCGACTTCAAAGTCTGAAACATTTGAAACGCCTTTTCGCGAAACCGTTCCGGAATGCCAGGGCCATCGTCGGCGACAGTAAATTCATAAAACTCGCCGACTTCGCTAGCCGAGATTCGAATTCTGCCCGTGTCCCGATGGTGATGATGCTTGATCGCATTGCCAATGAGATTCATCAGCACCCGCTTCAGTGGGGCTACTGCAGTAAGCAACCGCGGCAATGGCTTGATCACTTCGATCGCAAAACCCGGGGGAACATCCGCCATCTCGACGATGTCCGGCACCAGACGCGCAATATCGACCAACTCGGCTTCGGTACCTACTCGGCCGACCCTGGCATACTCTAGCAGATCGCTGAGCAATCGTTCCATCCGGCGCACGCGGCCCCGGAGCAGGGTCAACCGCTCTTTGGCTTCGCTCTTGAGTTGCTCGCCGATGTCCTCTTCGATCCACTGCGCCAGCTGGTCGATCGCGCGCAGCGGCGCTTTCAGATCGTGAGACGCGGCGTAGGCGAACTGCTCGAGTTCGTCATTCGAACGCTCAAGCTCCTCCGCTTTTCGCGCCAGCTCTAAATCGGCCTGTTTGCGATCGGTAATATCCTGAACCACTCCCAACATCCTTATCGGTTTACCAGTCTCATCGCGAATGACGCGTCCGTCGGCGACGATCCAATGCACCGACTGATCGGGCCACTTGATCCGGCATTCCATGTGGAAGTTGCCGCTCAAGAACGCGACTTCGAAACAGCGTTGCGCGCCCGGTCGATCCTCGGGCAGCACGTGGGACGAGAAAATTTGTGCGCCCCATTGTGGTTGTAGCTCGGTGTAGCCGAAGATCTGGTCATGGCGGAGCGTTCGGACGGCAGTGTCGTTTACCAGATTAAGATCCCACGATCCCAATTGAGCCGAATCGAGTGCAAGACCAAGCCGTCGTTCGCTGTCTATTAACGTTTCTTCTCCCCGCTTCCGTTCGGTGATGTCTTGCACGGTTCCCTGAATCTGAAAGGCGTGACCCTCCGCGTCGAAAATCGGCTGCCCTTTGGCATGAACGACCCTGACCTCGCCCGAATCTCGCACGATACGGAACTCTTGTTCGAACGGCTGTCGATCGCGCAGCGCTGCCGCAGTCAGGGCTTGCAACGCCGCGCGATCTTCTGGGTGAGTGTGTTCTCTGACGCCCCCCTCGAGCGGAGCATGATGTTTGGGCGGACTAAATCCATAGATGCGGTACATCTCGGTGCTCCACCTGACTTGGTTTGATTCAAGGTCCCAAACATAGCTTCCCGTTTGAGCGATCTGCTGTGCGGTGGTCAGCTGCGCTTCGCTTGCTTTCAGGCTCTCTTCGGAGAGCTGCAGATCGCCGAGCACGATCAGCATGGCTTTGTTTTGTTGCTGCAGCTCATCGCGCGACCGCTTTAGATCCTCAACCAGCGTTTTCATCGCGCTCCTCTGCTGCTCGAGATCCTGATTCGCACGCTGCACTTCGGCGCTGCGCGAAACGGCTTCGTCCTTGCTTGCCTGCAACAGAGCATTGCTGTGCTCAAGCGCGCTGGCAGCGAGTTGCGCACTCTGCCAATAAAAAAACATTCCGCCGGTCATGACCGCAATCAGTAGACCGATGGCGAGAGCGACAGCAGGAAGCCGTGATTGAGATTGCGCGATCGAAGCCGCCGTCGGACCCACCAGCAGCCGCCAGGTGGTACCGAACACTTTCAGATCGGCCTGGCGCTGCTCCCGCTGTGGCTGGTGCGATTGGGAGACCCGGCTCGAGTAAAGCAAACGATCGCCC
>JAHFDU010000036.1:14528-18054 GCA_023248835.1 Myxococcales bacterium
CGTGGATACTCAGATCGTACTCGCGCAAAATATCGGCGGGAATCAGGGGGGGAAAAAAAACCGTGGCGCGATACCCTCCAACAATGAAGCCTAAGGGCTCGTCCTTGGCGAACATTGGCACGATGGTGAGAAAACCAACGCCTCCCTGAATCAGATCGACCGATCGGGTGAGAATCGGGACGCGCCGCGATTTGGCTGTTTCGAAGGCCTCGCGCCTTAGCGGTTCAAATCCAAGATCGCGATTGACCACCTCTTCATTGCCCTTGAGCGGGACCACCGAACGGACATGAAACGACGAGTCGACCCACTCGATCGCCTGGTAGCCTCGATAGTCCCGAATGTATTGACTTGTGTCCGATTTCCACTCGTTCTCGAGCGTCTGTATTTCTGCGCCGCGCACCTCCCAGCGATGGGCCATTCGCACGAGTACACCAACACTAGCATTGACCTCGGCCTCGACTCTCTGTGTTATGTTCACCACGCCGACGTCGCAGCGACGCTGGAGATGCCGATCCGCGTCAGTCAGCAGCGCTCGCCAGAGAATAAGTGAACCGATGGAAAGAGCGAAAACGAGCGGAAACGCAAGCCACCGCCGATCGCGCAGTAGGTGCTGCGACCTGCTCTCCGTTGGCCGACGGCTCGGTGGCGTCTCGCTGCTGCTCATGTCAAGCGGCCTGGTGATCCATGTCCCGATAGAGTTTGTGCAAGATACGTTCCGCTCACAAGTTCTTTGACGACGCGCTCGCGAAAACGCGCGCGAGGCAGAATGTCACGTGCTTCGACTTCGCGCTTCGCGCTCCGCTCAGCATGAGCGGCCTTAGGTGAGTTTAAGATCGCTTCTAGATCTGTGGCCTGCCGCTCGTCCTGAGCCCGCCGAAGGATCGAACTTGCGATAGAGGGTGCGGCGATCAACTCCCAGGATCTGTGCCGCCAGGGTCTTGTTGCCGCCGGCAACGTCGAGCACTTTGGCGATGTAGCGCCGCTCGACCTCTTCGAGGGTTACCAGTTCAGCTGGATCGTCGGAGGCCAACAGAACATGCGAAGTGCGATAATTCCGTACCTGCTCGGGCAGATCCTCGACGGTAATCTGCTCGTGACTGGTGAATGCGACCGCTCGCTCCATCGCATTTTGTAACTCACGAATGTTGCCCGGCCAGGCATAGGCGAGCAGTTTTTCTGCCGCATTGGGTGACAAGCCAGTGACTGCCTTGCCGATCGAAGATGCGTATTGCTCGACGAACTCTTGCGCATAGAGCAGCACATCGCCGGCGCGCGATCGCAACGGCGGCAGGTCGATGTGAAAGACATTGATGCGATAAAATAGATCCTCACGAAAAGTTTTGTCTGCGACCGCCGCCTGCAGATCGCGATTGGTGGCGGCGATGATGCGAACATCGAACGGAATTTCTGTGTCGCTACCAACGGGCCGAACCGTGCGCTCTTGCAAGGCTCTGAGCAGCTTCGGTTGCAGTTGGAGCGGAAGCTCGCCGATTTCATCCAAAAAAAGCGTTCCGGTATGAGCCTGCTGAAAAAGTCCACGGCGATCGGTTTTGGCGTCGGTAAACGATCCCTTGGCGTGGCCGAATAGTTCACTCTCGAGCAGTGGCTCCGGCACCGCGGCGCAATTCACTGCTACGAATGGGCGATCTTTGCGCGGTCCATGATCGTGCAGTGCGCGCGCAATCACTCCCTTGCCGGTGCCACTCTCGCCCGCCAACAGCACCGACGAGCTATCAAGATGAACAACTTTCTTGAGAAACTCGAACACGATTTTCATCGCCGGGCTGGTGCCGAGACCCTCCACAAACGGAAAGGGCTGCGACTCGGGCAGCCGACTACGAAGTCGCTTGACCTCTTCCTTGAGCTGGCGATGGTTGACCGCGCGTTCGAGGGCCAAGCGAAGATCATCGATCTCGAATGGCTTGGTGACAAAATCGAAAGCGCCCACCCGAATCGCTTCGATCGCGGTGTCGAGGCTGCCATGTGCAGTCATCACCACCACCGGAATTTCGGGTCGATTTTGCACCACGCGCTCGCAGAGTTCGAGACCGTTCATTTCGCTCATATTGAGATCGGTAACCAGGACATCAAACTGCTTGTGCTCGAGCAACTCGAACGCTTCGGACGCCGAAGTCCGACACGTCGCCACACAGCCGCGTCTCGACAGTCGCGCGTCGAGAAGCTCGCATAGGCTGCGATCATCATCGACTATCAGGACGCGAATCATCCCTTGATCATACCATTCAATGAGGCCTCTTCGCTAGCGCCTGCTTCGCTGCGTTCGCTGCGGCGCTCTAAAGCCGAGGCAAATTGTCGCGCGTGGCACAATGTCCCGTTGTCCGAATTCGCAAACAGTCTCGAACAGATACTCCAGCCCTCCAGGCGATGGGCACAAATTGGCCAGTGAATTTCAATTGCCGTGGCTGAATAGATTGTTATTTATATGGCACATTGCGTGCAATGAGTATTGCCATGGAAGACTTAATGCTTACTCCGCAACAAAAATATCCGAGACGATTCACCTTGTGCGAAGCGGTGCTCACCGCACGACGAACGCGCGTGCTCGTTGCCGACGACGATCCAGACGTTCGCCGGCTGCTGTCCTTGAAGCTAAGCAAAGACGGCTGCGACGTGGTCGAGCTCGAAGATGGAGCCCACTTGCACGACTACCTCGCCTCGATGATCCTCGGCCTTAGCAGTGATCGGCCGGACATCATCGTCTCAGACATCTGCATGCCCGGATTTAGCGGCCTCGAGGTACTGGAGGATTTGCGACGAGCGAAGTGGACCGGACCGGTGGTTCTGATGTCCGCCTTCGACGACGAGGTGGCGCGGATGCGCGCCAAGCAACTAGGCGCTAAGGCGGTGTTTCACAAGCCGTTCGACACCGATCGCCTGCGCGCCCTGATACTTGATCTCTCGAGCGGGTATTAAGAACCCCAGCGGCTGCGCGCTCACGCATCATTTCGTGCTAGACCTATGTCTTCGGAGGCAGACATATGTCGCTGGTACAGCAGGATCGCGAACGTGCGCGCAAAAAAGGTTTGATCGCTGGAGCTGCGACAGCGGGGTCGGTGGTGCTACTCGCCTTCGGCGCGCCGATCTTGGGCATCGTCGGACTGGTAGGTTCAGCCTATCTGGTCAAAGATTGGTTCACATTCCGCGCCAAACGCGGAATGCGATTTTGATCTGGCGCGGTTATCGAATGTCGCGGCGATAACTGAACGGGAAAGTATTCTCGACCGGAGGGCCGCCGAATTCCGGAAACTTGAGCCCGCGCATCACCGCTTCCATGCAACTTAGCGCTGAGGCGGGCACAGCGCCCGAGATCTGGACGTCGCTCGGTTGCCCCGACGGCAAAATGGAATAATGGACGCTGATTTGCAAGTCTCGCCCAGTCGGCAAAGCGGAGGTGCGATCCATGCAGCCTTTGAGTTGCGGCGTGGCGCTCTGCACCACCGCATTGAGCGCCGAGGCCCTCGGGCCGTTCGCATCGCCATTGACCGTGCCACCGTCAGGCATCGGC
>JAHFDU010000037.1 GCA_023248835.1 Myxococcales bacterium
GACTTTGTCGCCCGGTATTTTGCAGTCGACCAATGGCGAATCGACTTTTCTTGCAGTGCCAGTCCCCGAGACCATGACCTGCGCCGAGGTCATTGCCCAACGCACCAAATTGTTCCCGCAAAACTAAGAGGAGATCACCTTGCCCTTCGTAAAACACATCGACAGCATTATTCAGATCATACTTGGCAGCGTCTTCACGTGGCTGGCTTTTCGTTCTTCCAACAAGTTGCCGGCCCGCACCACCAAGATATTTAAGATATGCGGACCTGCTCTCATCGTCGTTGGCGGACTATTGCTGCTCCAACCGAATTCCACCGCCAGCTGGGAAAGGCAACTCACTTCCGACAAGGCAGCCTCGGCAGAATTCCCTGGTCCTGCTGTCGCGCAAGACACAACCGACACGGTAGGGACGGTCAGCGTCAAGCGTACGAGCTTCACTTACAACGTGCGCGGCAGGGACATCTCTTTGTTCCTCTCGTATTCAACATTGCCTGAGAATGCTCGAGCACTGACCGACGCACAACGCATGCAAAGCACTCTTGCCTACTTCGCGTCGCAGGGATCGCGGGTTGTCCGAAGTGAGACCACAGGGTCCATCCATCGCCTTACGCTGAGACAAGACGACAATAAAATCACGGTACAGATGGCGCTCGCCTACGTTGGTGACAACGTTTATCGCGTTGTCGCCAGCTGGGGCGATGGACAAGAAGACAAGCCTTTGACTGATCGGTTCGTAAATTCATTCCGCATTTCGAGCAAATAACTTCGAAAACCGCCAGCGCGCGAACTTATGCTCGCTGGCGAGGGGCGAGAGTACATTTTGACAAAAAACGGCAAGCCTGGCGCTTTGATCCAGATGGAGGAGTTTGAGTCTTACGTCGAGACTCGGGACGTGATCTCTCGACCGGATCTCATGGCAGAACTGAGAAGGGCGCTCGACGACGAAAAACGGGGCCGTCTCTGGGAACGCCGCGCCGATGGCAAATGGATGCCGGCAAAGGGCGTACAGCGAAATCGAAAAAGACGGAAATCGACGACCCCGTAGACGCCCGCTACGCCCCGCTCGCCCTGAGCTTGTCGAAGGGCAGATTTCGTTTGTTTTGCCCTTCGACTTCGCTGCGCTCCGCTCAGGGTGCACGGGCTGGGGAGCGTGAACGAGTATGAAGTGGCCTGCTAGGCAAGCACAAACGTTCCCCTCTGCGCTTTTTTCTAATAGCGCTTTTTCTTTCTTCTGCTTCGACGATCTGAGTGACGCGCTGTCGCAATCGAGTATTCGCGCTCATTCGAAGTGTCTCGAAGGCGCACAAGTGGGATCCGTTGGCGGGTCGCAATCGCTTACACAAGGTCGTACAGCCCTTACGTTCACAGTGCGCGATCACCGCCTCTGGACAGCCTTCACTCCGTCGAAAATATAAAATGTCCCCTGAAAGGGAGCTGCGTTTTATGCCGCGGCCTTCAAGATTTCCTCTCTCATCATTGTAGCTTTGTTGCCGTTGTACACGCTGCCATCGCGCCAGAGTGCAAATAGGATTCCGGCCATCTTGCGAGCCAAAGCCACCACCGCAATCTTTTTCCCTCGACGGGAAGAAACATTTTCCGCCCACGCGACCATGGGCGGTTTGTTGCGACAACGATGTGCAGCCCATGCGGCTTGCACCAGCGTTCGCCTGAGCGCCGCATTGCCAGCCTTGGTGATCGAGAGTCGATGTTTCGACTCCGAACTTGAGCTTTCTCCAGGTACAAGTCCAATATAGGACTCGAGGTCGTGGGCGGTTTTGAATCGAGAAATTTCGTCGATGGCCGCGATAAAACGAACAGCTGTCACTGGCCCTACGCCGGGCACTGTCATCAGACGTCGGCACTGTTCGTCCTTGCCAGCAATCTCTTTGAGATCTTTGTCCGCCTCGACAATCAGCAAACTCAGCGCATCGATGGCTTTGAGTTGTCGCTCGATGTGACGCGGTATTTCCTGCTTGAGCTCGCCAAGCGTATAGCGAACTCGCGCGGTGAAGCTCTCCGCGGTGCCTGTTTCTATCGCTGTCAATTCTCCTCGTAGCCAGCCTCGAACTGTGTTGATTTGCTGAGTTCGCGAAGAGAGCAAATTGTCGCGTGTACCACAGATCGATTTGAGTTCGCGTGCACGCGACGACGGAATATGCACCGATCCTAAATCGATGCGACAAGACGCGAGACTGATTGCTCGAGCATCTCGAGCGTCGGTCTTGAGCCTCCGAGCTCCTACTCCTAGCGATGGCGCGAGTGTCGCTGGCACCACCCGAACCTCGTGGCCAATTGTCAGCGCCTGGTTGGCCACTGCAAAGGCCTCGGCACACGTCTCGACAATCACCCGACACTTGCCACGGTGTTCGCGCTGCCATAGCAAATACGCCGACAGGGCATCGGTTCGTACCCGTTTCTCTTCGACGATCTCTCCTTCGCTGCTGCGAATGCAAATTTGAGATTTCCTTCCACCCAAATCGATAGCAATATGGTCCATGGCTGGTCTCCTTCGTTTGTGCCTTGAGCACGTTTAGGTTCTGTTGAACCGTGAGGAACGTGAAAACGTTACCTCGTTTGCGATAGAGGCCAGCCACTTCATCCAATCTCTTACGACAACTGTAAGCACAGTCGACAACCTGCTACGGCTGCTCTATGCTCGCGGTTCCTCTAACCTATAGGAGCGGCTCATGGCGGATGCGGTGATTGTCAGTGCGGTGCGTTCGGCGATCGGCAAAAAGAAGGGCACGCTGTCAGCCACTCGTACCGATGATCTGCTGGCGCACGTGCTTTCAGCGGTGGTCGATCGGATCAAGATCGCGCCTGCAGAAATCGACGACGTCATTTGCGGCTGCGTCACTCAAATTGGCGAGCAGGGTTTTAACATCGCTCGCACCGCCGCGTTGATGGCGGGCTTTCCGGTCGAGGTAACCGGCACTACCGTCAATCGACAGTGCGGTTCGTCGCAGCAAGCGCTGCATTTTGCCGCGATGGCGGTGATGTCGGGCCAGTGCGACGCGGTGATCGCGGCTGGGGTTGAATCAATGTCGCGCATCCCGATGGGAATGGATGCTGGCATGGGCCTACCCGGGGTCGCACCCGCCCTACCCTTTTCGTCGCTGTTTATGGAGAAGCACACGTTTGTGCCGCAACACAATTCGGCAGAACTGGTGGCGGAGAAATGGAAAATCTCTCGCCGCGAATGTGAAGAGTTGGCGATGTCGAGTCACCAGCGCGCCGCGGCGGCGCGTGAATCGGGACGTTTTAAAAATGAAATTGTTGCGCTCAAGGTGAAAAATCCGGCCGGAGCCGAGATCACGTTTGAGGCCGACGAAGGAATTAGGCCCGATACCTCACTCGAGAAACTGGCCTCGCTCGGCGCGGTGGTTAAGCCAGACGGCGTGGTGACCGCCGGTACCGCTTCGCAAATCAGCGACGGCGCCGCCGCGCTGATCGTGATGTCAGCGGAGAAGGCAAAAAAACTCGGCCTCAAACCGCGCGCCAAGGTGATCACCACTGCCTGCGCCGGCGTCGATCCGACGATGATGTTGCACGGTGTGATTCCAGCGACGCAGAAAGCGCTTCAGCGTGCCGGACTGAAAAAAGAGGACATCTCGTTGGTCGAAATCAACGAAGCATTTGCTTCGGTTCCGTTGGCTTGGTCCAAAGAGCTCGACTGGAAGCTCGACAACGTCAATGTGAACGGCGGAGCGATGGCGCTTGGCCATCCGCTCGGCGCTTCGGGTGCGCGCCTGATGACAACGCTGCTCCATGAACTCGAAAGGCGCGACGCACGCTATGGGCTGCAAACCATGTGCATCGGCTTCGGCCAAGCGACCGCGACCATTATCGATCGTAAGATCTAGCTTGGACCTCAAAGGTTCTACTGCGGTTGTTACCGGCGCATCAAGCGGACTCGGCGTCGAATTCGCGCGCCAGTTGGCAGCGATGGGTGCAGACGTCGTCTTGGTTGCCCGTCGCGTCGATCGCTTGCAGGCGCTCGCAGCTGAGATTGAACAACGTCACCGCGTCAAAGCAACTGTGCTGGCGCTCGACCTCGGCAAAGCGAGCTCCGCCGCAGAATTGTTTGCGGCGACCGAAACGGCGGGGCGATCCGTCGACATTCTCATCAACAACGCGGGCTTTGGCACGCACGACGATTTTCTCTCAATCGCTTGGGAAAAAATCGCCGAGCAGCTGCAGCTCAACATCGTAACCCTGACCGAGCTGGCGCATCGTTTCGGCGCCGCCATGCGCGCACGCAAGCGCGGCTACATTCTCAATGTCTCGTCGGTGGCAGCGTTTCAACCGGTGCCCTACTATGCCACCTATGCGGCGAGCAAAGCCTACGTGCGCGATTTTAGCGAAGCGCTGGCCGCAGAGCTCAAAGGTGCTGGTGTACAGGTCACCTGCGTTTCTCCCGGCGGAACGCGCACCGAATTTCAGGCGGTGGCAGGCCAGAGGTCGAGTGCGATCATCAATTTCACCATGATGTCGGCCGAGCGTTGCGTGCGCTTGAGTCTGCATGCGATGTTTCGCAAGCGACGCCATGTGGTCACCGGCCTTGCGAATGTAATCGCGGCTTGGCTGACGCGTTTTGTGCCGCGCCGCTGGCTTCCCGGCTTGGCGGTGTTGGTCACCGGCAGGCCAAAGCAAACGCTGCCGGAAAAGCTTGCCCCGTAAAGCTGCTTATGCTACTCCATATGGAGTCAATATTCCAATGAATATTTCATTAATATTTTCAATTATTTCAATCATTGCATTGGGAAGTTGTTCAGACGCGGGGACGCTGACTCAGACAGAGGATCATCCGGACGCGGCTACTACCGACAGCGCTCCGCCTTTTGTCGACGGCACCGCCGAGCTCGCGAAAAATGCACCGCAAGTCATTACCTACGGCGGGCCGGTGATGACGCAGCCACGCCTCTACATCGTGACATTTCCTGGCGATGTGCTTGCAACCGACATTGAGAAGGTATTCGCCCCGCCAACAACCTATTGGAACGCGGTGCTCAGCGAATATGGGTCGGTGGCCCCTACTTTGGCAACCCCGATCCGGGTGACCGACATTCCGCCAAACTCGATCGATGATTCGCAGATCGCAGATTGGATCGCAGCCAAGATCAACAGCAAACAGCCTGGGTGGACCGAAGATCCGAACAGCCTTTTTATCCTCTACTATCCTGTCACTACTTCCATCACTCAATCCTCCTCGGGATACAGCTGCTCCGATTTTCTTGGTTACCACTCAAGTGCCGCTCTCAGCGACGGGAACCGGGTCGCCTATGCAGTGGTCGCGCGCTGCAAATCACTGTCCGACGTCAAACTCACCGGCATCGACTACCTGAGCGCGATCTCCAGCCACGAAATTGTCGAAGCCATCACCGATCCCGACTTCCGCACCAAACCGGCGTACGGCGGACTCGACGCCAATCATTTCGCTTGGGATCTAAGCGGCTTGGGCGAGATCGCCGACATGTGCAGATACGTCGGTGGCGCGTTCTACACGCCAACCGACTTCGCTCATCCCGTACAGCGAGCCTGGTCGAACCAAGCAGCGAAACAGGGACATGATCCGTGCGTGCCGGCGGTTGCGGGGCAACCCTATTTCAATTCGATCGCGGTACTGCCGGGTGAGGTCATGGTGCGCATCCGTGGCCGCAGCATTCAAGTTCCAACGGTCAAGATCGCAGTCGGAGCGTCCGCCACCATCGAACTCGATTTGTGGAGTGATGCTCCCACCAAAGCACCGTGGCGAGTTGAAGCGCACGGTTATCCCGACGACAGCTTCTTAGAATTCTCCCTCGACAAATCGACTGGACAATCGGGCGACAAATTGCACTTGACGATCACAGCGATCGATTCCAATCCGGCTCCGCCTGCCGTCTCGGCCGCTGGAGTAGAGAGCTTCACTGTCAGTTCTATTCTCGACGATCAGACCTACTACCAGTGGTTCGGTTTAGTCACCCAATAATTTTTAGAATCGATAACGCAGAAACGCGCTCACCGCAGAATTGTCGAGCACCGGGCTGACCAGCGTCCATCTCGCGTACAGCGGCACCTCGACCTGTGTTGGCACAACGCGAATGAGAGAATTCAAAGTGCGCGCCCAAGGATCGAGTGAGAACGTCAGCACATGCGACGGAAAGAGTGATCTGCGCGCCGCCGGGCCGTGCGAAAGCTGGAACCGGGTGCCTACCCGTTTCGGCTTGTGCTTGGCCAGCGCGCGGCCAAAAGGTGCGACCGCGACAAAGACCATCAGGAGGCAGGCGAGAACACTACGCACCGCTACCATGGCCGCGATTATACCCGATTAGGTCGACATTGCTCTATTTTTTAAAGAATTTATTTGTTGATGTCTTCAGGATCAATACGCGGAATCGGCACCGTCGCTTCTGGCCGCGGCAAGGGCTGCGCAACCTCTTCCACTGCTTCGGCGCCAACCTCAATCGCCTCGTCAACGGCGGCAGGAAGCGGCGGCGGCGTTGCCGCTGCAGACAGCGTCGCGGTCGCTACCGCTGCAGCGGCCGGCGCCCCGGCGGGACGCTCGTACTCTTCTAGTTTTCGATACAATGTCTTGCGGTCGAGACCTAGACGCTGCGCCGCGCGCGTCTTGTTGCCACCTTCGGCCTGAAGCACGCGGTAGATATACTCGCGCTCGAGTTCAGCCAGCGTCAAATTGCGCAAGAGCGCACCCGAAAGCACGTCGGGTGACTTGCGCTCGCGCAATTGCGGCGGCAGATCGGGTTCGCCGATTTCGGCCTGTTCGGCCAGCGCAACTGCGCGCTCGATGACGTTTTCGAGTTCGCGCACATTGCCCGGCCACGGATAGCCGAGCAAAATTTTCAATGCGCTCTCGGAAAAACCGGAAATCGGCTTGCGCGTTCGCTGCGCCGCGAGTTGCAAGAAATGATCACCCAGCGGCAAGATGTCCTCGGTGCGATCGCGCAGTGGCGGCAACACCACCTCGATCACGTTCAAGCGGTAATACAGATCCTCGCGAAACACGCCTTCACGCATCCGCTGACTGAGATCGCGATTGGTCGCCGACAGCACCCGGACGTCGACCTTTTCCGGACGCGAGGCGCCGAGCGGACGAAATTCGCGCTCTTGCAACACCCGCAAAAGTTTGGCTTGCAGGGTCAGCGACAAATCGCCAATCTCGTCGAGAAACACCGTGCCGCCGTCGGCTTCAAGAAAAAGGCCCGCGTGGTCGGTGCGCGCGTCGGTAAATGCGCCGCGCTTATAGCCGAAAAGTTCGCTCTCGAGGAGCGTGTCAGGAATCGCGGCGCAGTTGATCGCAACGAATGGCTTCTTGGCGCGCGGCGAATGAAAATGCAGCGCCCGCGCCACCAGCTCTTTGCCAGTGCCGGATTCGCCAGTGATGAGCACGTTGGCCGACGAAGCCGACAGTCGGCGAATCAGCGCAAACACATCTTGCATCGGCGGCGACTTGCCAATGATGTTTTCAAAGCGGTACGGGCGCGCCACCTCACTGCGCAGCCGCGCCACTTCGCGCCGCAGCGTTTGCTCTTCCAGCGCTTTTTCGATCGCGACCAGCAGCTCTTCGATCTCAAACGGCTTGGTAATGTAGTCGTGCGCGCCTAGCTTGAGCGCGCGCTTGGCGGTCTCTATCGAACCGAACGCGGTGACGACAATGACCAGCGGTGCGGCGCCACTTAAGTCGGGGGCACGGATTTCTGCCAGCATGTCGAGCCCGTCCATGTCGGGCATCTTGACATCGCTCACCACCAGATCGACGCCGCCGTGCTTGACACGTTCGACGCCAGCGCGACCGCCCGCCGCAACATCGACGCGGTAGCCCTCTTCGGTGAGCGCTTCGGAAACGAAATCGCGCATCGCCGCGTCATCTTCGACGACCAGAAGCTGCTTGCGGGCGCGTTCGTTTCGATCCATGGAGTGTCACTTGTAACGCATTGGCGAAGCGGACGCCAGGAGCCAAGAGAATTCTTGACTTGCAAACCGCTGCCATGAAACTCTGGCGCTCCCATGCCGACTAAACTTTTCCCGTGGCACGACACCCCCCCGAACCGCATCGATACCCGCGCGCGGCGCGAAGAAATGTACCGCCGCGAAGTCGAAGATCGAGCGCAGCTCTTGTTTCGCCTCGGCTACGGTGTGAAACAGTGCAAAGCACGCCTGCGAAACTCGGTGGCGTGGGATTTTGAACTGCACGCCAAGCCAAAACACGCGGGTGAAGTCGATAAGATTGTCGATGCGGTTTACAAACGCGGCGGCACCTATGGTCCGCCTACGGTGTGAGGAGACCATGCGAACATTTCAAATTGTGTGCGCACTATTGAGTTTCGGTTGTGTGAAACAATCGCTCTACGAAGAGACCTTGGCGGAGCTCAACAGCACCAAGGCGACGCTCGAAAATGAGCGCAAAATGGGCGTCGATTCGCGCAAACACGCCGAGGCAGCTCAGGCCGAGCTCGACAAAGAAAACCAGGGTCTCAAGACCCGCCTCACCGCGCTCGGACAAAATCTCTCGAGCATGACGGTGAATCTCGACGCGGCGAAAAAGCGCATGGAGGAATTGCAGCGGGCGCAAGAGCAGGCGGAAAAACGCGCTGCGCAATTTCGCGACATGGTGGCCAAGTTCAAGTCGATGATCGACGCGGGAAAACTTCAGGTTGAAATTCGCAACGGCCTGATGTTGGTGAAGCTGCCCGACAACATTCTGTTTGATCCGGGGAAAACCGATCTCAAGCCGGCCGGCCAAGAGGCGGTCAAGCAGGTGACGCAGATTCTGTCGAGCATCGACGGGCGACAATTTCAGGTCACCGGCCACACCGACAACGTGCCGATCAAGAGCGGAAAATTCAAATCGAACTGGGAGCTTTCAGCCCAGCGCGCAGTCGAAGTGGTCAAGTTCATGTCGCAGGCGGGTATGGCGGCGAAGCGTCTGTCGGCGGCCGGTTACGCCGACCAGATGCCAGTTGCCGACAATGCCAGCGACGACGGACGCCGGCAAAACCGTCGAATTGAAATTGTCGTGGTGCCCAACATCGAAGAGCTGCCCGGCATGGCCAACGTCGAATAGCCCGCCTCTCATCTGGTCATTTCTCTTAGAGTCATCGCTTGCGCGAGACGGCGAGCTGCTGCTCGAAGAGCGGCAACAGATCAGACTGTCCCATGATCTCCTCAATCTGGTGCAGCAAACTGCGAATCTGGGCGAGGTTGAGACGACGCTGAGCTCGCAAGACGCCCGAGATGTCGTCGAGATCCTTGGGACGCCCGGCGATGATCTTGGTCACGATCAAGTCTTCCGGCGAAATAACCGGGACTCGCAGCTTGCCAATCGATCGGAGCTTCGCCCGCTTGAGAAATTCGGTTTCGAACGCGTCTCCAGCCAGCACCAGATCGAGCGGCCGCGCAGTGGGAAGATGCTCAAGTGGAAGCACGCGCGAACGCCCGATGAATGATACCAAGGTGAGACCACCGAGCGCCTGTTTGCGCACCGCCAACTTGGCGCGCTTCAGATCCTCGACCAGCGCTGGAACTTCGGCGGTGTCGACCGCGACCGTGACATCAACGTCGGCGGTGTAACGAGGACGGCCGTAGAAGATCGCAGCGCGAGCGCCAAATAGATACCAGCGCAAACCGCGCTTGCGCAGCACGGTAGCCAGCGCTTTTAGGAGCTGTTGGTCAGCGTCGGCCACGGCCAGACAGAATGCGCGCGACGCGGGTGTGGTTTTTCAGATCTTCGCGACGGAGTTCGATCTCCTCTCGACGACGACGAGACTTCGGCCGCTCTTGCCAAAGTGCCTCGGCTTCTCGCAGCGCTTGCTGCGGGCCGTGCTTGTCGCGTCGTTTGAGCCAGGCCGACTCCTTTGCCTGGTCGACGAGCGCGAAATCTCGCTGCCAAAAGAACTTCACTGAACCACCACTGGGCGACGCCCGCTCTGCTCAAGCGGGCGATGTGACCCAAGCTCTGCCCACCAAATTTCGCCGCGCTTCACCTGCGATCTTCCCGCTCAAGCGCGGCCTGCCAGTCGTCGAGACCCTCTTCTGCGAGTTCTTCTTCCTCGGAACCATTCAAGCTTTCCAGGCGCTGAATATTCCAGCGAGCCGGATCAGGGCAACGTACGACGACAAGACTGACTTGCTCTCCCGACCGCAGGCGCAAGGGCCGTTTCGGCCGGAGGATGCCATCCTGAAACTCTGCCTCAATCACCG
The DNA here is from genome assembly GCA_023248835.1 of Myxococcales bacterium. GTDB lineage: Bacteria > Myxococcota_A > Polyangia > Palsa-1104 > Palsa-1104 > JAHFDU01. The sequence goes on from JAHFDU010000037.1 coordinate 10,201, forward strand.
CCATTTAACCTAAGCATAGCACAACGACAGCGACGCGGTGAGACCCTACACCCCTACAACCCGGTCACTTCTCCTGGATACGAACTGGAGGTGACGATGAGTTCATTGGTTCCGGTTTTCTTGCCGTAGGTGTAGACGCCACCCCAACACCGCACTGCGCCGCTTGAGAGCAGGGCGCAGACGTAGCCACTGCCAAAGCTTGCCACGCTCAACCCACCAGAGGTGAGACCGGGAACGTCGACCGGCATCGCGCTGCCGAATCGCCGGCTGCCGAGTTCGCCGTAAGTGTTGTCGCCCCAGCACTGCACGCCGCCGCTCGATGTCACTGCGCACGGGCCGCTGATGTCGACTGAGCCAGCGGGCGCAGTCGTCCAATGCGACCGACTGGTTCAACGATCAAATCATAAGGACGCGGCGACAAGATGGTGCGAACCGAGGCCACCACCGCTATCCGATCATAGAGCCAACAGCGCCAATGAAGCGCGCCGTACGCGCTGACATCGATGCGGTGGCCGCTCGAGGGCTCTTCGGTGCCGAGTCCCTCGGCCAGCATCAGCGTAAGCGCGGCGCCAAGATCGAGACCCAGATCGAATCGGTTACGCCGGAGACCGGCGCGCGCGGCGAGAAAAATCGGCACCCGCGTCAACCGAACGTTCTCAATCGGCGACTTGTACACGGTAGGTGTAAGCGCTTCGGCGCCGAAGGTGAAACCAAATTGTTGCCAGGTCAGGCTGAGCTCGCCAATCGCGCCACCCGAGCGCATCGGATCGCGCTGGGTAGAATTGTCAAACGTGCCGGCCACTTCAATCAGCACTTCGGGAATCGCCGGAACAAAGCGCGGTCGCGGGGGTGGCGCCGCGCGACGGACAACCGCGGGCGGCGGTGCGGCGAGCTCCGGCGGCGCCACGGTCGGCGGATCGAGCGTCAGCAGCACGAACAGCGCGGCGGCGTAGGCGCGCTCGTCACAGCTGTGCGCCCCATCGGAAAACTCGCGTACGCTGTCGCCAATTCGGACGCGGTAGTTCACGCCCGTATCGATCATTTCGACGGTAGCAGTGTTCGGCCCATCGCCTGCCGCGCGCTCAAGGCGTGGCGCCAACTGCTTGAGCAAAGAGAACAGCGCGCTCGGCGACGGGCAAGCGTTGTCAGCGGCCACGATGTGAACAGCAGTCGGCTTCGCTCCGTAAGCGGAACCAGCGAGCACCAGAAGTGCAAAGCCAAGACGATTCAAGCGTGGCGAGGATGCCAAACTCGGGGCGGAATTGCCACTTGAGAACTGTGCTATAGAGCAGCCATGGACAGGGTTGAAACCCCGCGCGATGAACATGGATTGGTCGATCACGACCGCGGCTGGAAGCTGTGGACCGACATGGTGCGCTACTACCCTTCCGGCGTGCACCGACGGCGCTTGGTCAAAGAGTGGCTCGAGCCACTGGCACCGACCGAAATTCTCGACGTCGGCTGCGGCCCTGGCCACATGCTCGATCAGTTGCACACCGCGTTTCCAGGCGCGCGCTTTGTCGGCATCGACAATGCTGCCGAGACTGTGGCCGAGAACCGAGAGCGCCTGCCCTGGTGCCGATTCGAAGCGGTGGATCTTTCCGCCAGCCAGCTCGACGAAAAGTTCGACGTGGTGGTCTGCTCCGAAGTACTCGAGCACGTCGTCGACGATGAAGCAGCGCTGCACCATTTGGTGGCAATGACCGGGCGCTATTTAATGATCACGGTGCCGACCGGGCCACTGTTTCCGCTCGAGGCCGGGTTTGGTCACTTGCGCCATTACCAACTGCAAGATTTGGTGGCGCGCGTCGAGCGCGCCGGCCTGAAGATCGCACGGGCCGAAGAGTGGGGTTTTCCGTGGATGAGTGCGTTCAAACGCGCCGCCAACCTGCGCCCGCAGGCAACGATGAACGGCTTTGGCGCTGGCGATTGGAGCCTGCCCAAACGGCTGGTCGGCTCGGCGCTGACCGGACTTTTCTACTTGAACGTGCTCAAGCGCGGCCCCCAGATTCTGCTGCTCGCCAAACCCTGACACAGAATCAGGATTCGTGGAGACGTCTTCGTCGTGGGCGTGGGTGTGGGCGTGGGCGAATCAGCGACGAACGGCCGGACACCCTGGAAACTTCCAGGTGGCGTTTTCCCAATGTTCTGATTTCACCGAATCGATCTTGCGCCCCCATCGGTGGAGAGCGCGCATTTTCGTCTCACGCCCACGCCCACGCCCACGAAAATGGTGGCCCCCCTCAAAACCCTGACACAGCGACGGGAAACCGCCGCTGTGGTAGCCTACTCTTATGTCGATCGAATTGTCGGTTTTGGTGCCTTGTCTTAACGAAGAGGCCAACATTCCGGAGCTGGTGACCCGCGTCGGTGAAGTTTTCCGCGTCGGCGGTTTTTCGGGAGAACTGGTGATCGTCGACGACGGATCCACCGACTCGACCTGGGCGACCATCGAAGCCGCGGCTTCGCACCATCCGTTCGTCATCGCCCGGCGCCATCCGCAGAACGCTGGCATCGCCGCAGGTTGGAAAACAGCAGTGAGCGCGGCGCGCGGGCGCTTGGTGGCAACCCTCGACGCCGATTTGCAATATCAACCCGAGGATCTTTTGCGCCTGTATCGCGAACACGAAGAGTCGGGCGTCGACATCATTCAAGGTTGGCGCTCGCCGGTCGGGCGGCGCAAGGATCCGCGCTACTACTATTCGCGCGGCCTGAATGTGATTTTGAACACCGCGTTCGGCATGGATTTGCGCGACAATAAGTCGGGCTTCGTTTTGTGCGCGCGCGAAATTTTGGAAGATCTACTTTCGTATCGCGGGCAGTACGCTTATTGGCAATCGTTCATCCTCGTCGCTGCGCACCACAAGGGCTACAGCTACAAACAGGTCGAGACGCTGTTTGAGCGGCGCCGCGCCGGCAAATCTTTTCTCGACAATGCGCCAGTCAAAGCGGTCGCCAAGAGTTTTGTCGACGTTGCGCGCGCGGTGGTCGAGTACCGCCTCAAACCGCAAACCCCGTCGACGTTGCGCAATTTTCTCGACCGCGAGCAACCACTGCAGCGCAATCCGCCCGAACCCGAGTGGCGCCGCCTCTACTGGAACGGCTACTTGCAACTGTTCGGTGCCACCCACTGGATGATGACCAAAGAGGTGGGAACCCAGCTCGCCGAATTGAAAGAGTCGCAGTGGCTGACCCCTGAAAAAATGCGCGAGCTGCAGTCGCTGAAATTGCGCAAGCTCATCCAGCACGCCTATCGCCACGTGCCCTACTACCGCGATCGCATGCGCGCAGCCGGCGTCGCACCGTCGGACATCGAAACCCTCGACGATTTGCACAAGTTGCCGATGCTGACCAAGGGGGATGTGCGACAGCATCTCTACTTCGACATCATGAGCGACAACCACAAGAAGTCTGAAGTACTCAAGGTGACGACGTCGGGATCCACCGGCGAACCGTTTGTCTGTTTTGTCGATCGGGCGCAGCTCGAATTCCGCTGGGCGGCGACGCTGCGCTCGATGGAATGGACCGGGTACCGCTTCGGCGATCGCCAGCTGCGTTTGTGGCACCAGACGCTCGGCATGACCAAAACGCAAGTAGTACGTGAAGTCACCGACGCCCTGTTGTCGCGGCGCAAGTTCATTCCCGCCTACGAGATGAGCGACGACACCTTGAAGCAGTTCGTTCGCACCATCGAAGAATTCAACCCGGTGCTGCTCGACGGCTACGCCGAGTCGTTCAATTTTTTAGCGCGCTACTTGCAGGAACACGGCAAGCTGCGAATTCAGCCCAAAGGCATCATCTCCTCGGCGCAAACCCTGCCCGACGGCAGCCGCAAAGCGATCGAAGAAGCGTTCGGCTGCCGCGTTTTTGACAAATACGGATCGCGCGAATTTTCCGGCATCGCTTACGAGTGCGACGCGCACGAGGGCCATCACGTCGTCGGCGAAGGCTATGTCGTCGAGGTACTCAAAGATGGCAAGCCAGCCGCGCCAGGAGAAATCGGCGAAGTGGTGATCACCGATCTCAACAACTACTGCTTGCCGTTTATCCGCTATCGCATCGGCGATCTGGCCGAAGCGGTCGATCTGAGCAAACCCTGCCCGTGTGGCCGCGGCCTGCCGCGCCTCGGCAAAATCGAAGGGCGGGTACAATCGATCATCGTCGGCTCAAAAGGACAGTACATCCCAGGCACTTTTTTTGCGCACGTGCTCAAGGACTACGATCACGCCTTGCGCCAATTTCAGATCGTGCAGACCGAGCGCGGCGCCATCACCTTCAAGATCGTCAAAGGTTCACGCTTCACCCAAGCGACGCTCGACGAGGTGCTCAAGACGCTGCACCAGTTTTTGGGAGCGGACCTGCGCATCGACATTGAGTTTCTCGACAACATCGACATGGTGCGCACCGGCAAACGGCTCGCCACGGTGTCGAAACTCGGCATCGATTTCCAAGCCACAAAAGCGAGTTAGCCTACCCTCAAAGGCCGCGGGCCTCAGAAATCTGAGGGTCGACTCAGAATTCTGAGGGCGAACGCGCGTTTCTCTCCAGTAAGTCCGTGAAGATCCATCGCACGGCGCTTGGTACGCCGATTGCAATAGTTTCGCAGCATCAAGGAGGTTGGAATGAATACTACGGTTTTTGTCTCGTGTGCGCTGGTCGGATTCATTGGCTGTGGCGGCAACTCGCCCAAAATCTGCGCCCAGCCTCTGGCCGTCAGCCACCACGACACGTTCGGCTTTTCCATCACCACGCCGACGACCTGGTCCATGTCGGGACGGTTCTCCAACGCTACACAGTGGAGCCTCACCAACGGCAATTTTTCCGACGGGCCGCACTGGCAACGAACCTCCACCGCGAACGCCACCACCTACGTCGCGTCGATCGAGCCGTCGCTGTCGGGCACACAGGTCGATCACCTGACCCTCGAAGGTCGAGCGGCGGTTCGCTACCAATACATCGCCCCGGCAGCAGTGCCCCTCTGCCGCTCACCGTGCGGCAGCGGCGGCCCCCCGCCGAATCTGATCTACGTGCAGTATGCGATCATTGATGGCCTAGACGTGATCGGATTCGCCGGCGCAGTGGACGAGGCAGCACCACCTGAGCAGCTCTGCGAATTCGACGCGGTGGCCCAAAGCATCCACTTCGATCATTAACTCAATCTCGCACTCGCACCCGACGGCAGTGGAAATACTGAGTGTCAACATTGCATGAGCAGGTGATACAGTGGCGGGTGCGATGCTCTCCCTCGAAAACCTGCGCTGTTTTGTCGCCGCTACGCAGTCGGCGTCATTTCGCGCCGGCGCCAAACTGGTGCATCTGACACCCGCCGCGTTTGGCCAGCGCATTCGTCAGCTCGAAGACCAGATCGGCCGCCCACTGTTCGAGCGCACCACCCGAGCCGTCACACTCACCGCCGCTGGACTGGCGTTGATGCCGCGCGCCGAAGAGCTGCTCGAGCGCGCCGCCGAATGTGTGCGCGCAGTTTCTGCCGAGCGAGCGCTGCCTCCGATGGAGCTCACCATCGGCACGCGTTACGAACTTGGTTTGTCGTTTCTCACTCCCCTCTTGCCAACGCTGGAAGAAATTCGCAGCGGCATGACCCTCCACCTTTATTTCAGTTCGGGGCCGGACCTGCTTTCTCGCATCCGAGCGCGGCAACTCGATTGCGCAGTGACCTCGGCGCGGCTCACTGAGCCCCAGCTGGAATCGATTCGACTGCATCGCGAAGAGTACGTCTTCGTCGGCGAGGCACGCCTACTCGAACGCTTGCCACTGAAGCGAGAGGCCGACGCGCTGCACCACACCCTTATCGACATCGGCAGTGAATTGCCGCTGTTTCGCTACTGGCGCGACGCGCCTGGCGGCGGCGATCGGCTCAAGTTTGGCGGCTACCGCTGGGTGGGCGCGGCCGGCGCGATTCGTGAACTGGTGCTGGCGGGCGCTGGCATCGCTGCCCTGCCCCATTACATGGTCGCTGGCGATCTGCGCACAGGGCGCCTAAAGACCATTTTTCCGTCGGTCAAGCCGCTGTTTGACTATTTTCGTTTGGTGTTTCGCGCCGACGATGCGCGGCGCCCACTCTACGAAGTGCTCTCGCGCGAGATACTCAAGCACTCCCTTGAGTGAGATCGCTCAATGAATCACCCTGTACAGTTTCCAATCTCCGTCTTCAGCGATCAGCGGCGCCTGTTGTTCTCGCCCGGGCAGGAGAGAATAGACGGCGGGCTCGCGATGGATCATCAAATAGTCGTAGTAGCGCCCATGCAAATCGAATGAGAACTGTTGATGCGCGCTCCATGGCGGCGCCGGCAGCGCGCGATCGCGGCGCGTGACCACTGGAAAGCCGGTCTGCAAGACGTAGGGATCAAATCCGCCCGAAAAAAACTGTGGATAGGAGGCAAAGTCGTTGTAAGCGACCGCCAGCGGATCGGCGTCGACATCGCCGCGATCACCGACGAGCAGCGTCAAGGTAGAAGAGCCGCGCGGAACGTTGCGCATCAGCCGCGGAACGCTCTCGGCGCGATCGCTAAACCGGCGCCAATGATTGCCAAGACCAATCGGGTACGCCACCGCCACCGCCACGACTGGCACCAAGCAGAGCGCCCGCACCCGGGTCATCGGTCCATACGGCAGCAAAGCGATGAGCATCGCGGTGAGCGAAAAGAATCGAAAACCGATCAACCACACATCGATTGGACTGTACAAATGCACCGGCAACAGCAACGCAGCGCCGGCCGAGACCAGAACTACCCACTCGAGACGATAGCGAAAAAGCAATGGCTCCTCGCGATTGCGCTGGCGAAGTCCGCTCACAAACAGTGCAAACCAAGCGCACGCAAGCACGATCAGAATCGTTCGCACCGGACCGCCATGCCAGTTGGTAAGCGTGTAATGAGAAAATTCCCGCAGCGATCCGCCTAGAGATGCATAGCGAGCGTGCCAGTGAAGAGGCCCGCGCTGAACTTCGGTCGATCCGGTTTGCGCAGCAGCGAAACCATAAATTGCCAGCGCCACCGATGGCAACATCGCCGCCGCGGCAACCGCCATGCGTTTGATGCGAAGTCCATAGCACCAGAGCAGCCCCAAGGCTGCAACGCCAAACACCACCCAAGTGAAGAGGTGAGTCAGGTAACCAAGAATTGCCATCGCAGCGAGAGCGAACGCGCGCCTAGCGCTCGGCTCGCGCATGAATCGGTCGAGCGCAATCACGCCAAAAAGAAACATCACCATTCCCAAACAGAAAGTGACAAAGCCGAAAGAGAAATTGCTATTGAAGACAAACGGAAACGCGAATAGGCCGAGCCAAGGACTGCGGCCCATGCGGTAGCCGAGCTGCGCCGCACCCACTGGCAACAAGAGCGCGTAAAGCGACATCATCACTTTGTTGGCAATCTCGAGCGGCAGCACGTAGGCGAGCAGATGTACGCTGGCAAAATAGGTCCAATAGGGCACCGGCAAAAGGTTCAGTGTGTAAAAGCGGCTGTAGCCCCAGGATGGATCGTCAAGGCGGTGCCAAATTGCGATCGCGGTCAAGTGATGTGGAATATCGAGCAGCGGCAAGAAGCGCGGCCACCAAATCGGTATCAGTGCAATCAGCCACAACGCGCCAAACACGACCAGAATTCGTGATTTCACGGCTCGTCCGTCGACGAGCGAACGCGTTCGAACAGAGTCCAATCGCCGCCTTCGTCGATCTTGTGAAGCGCCGGATCTTTTTCCCAGAACGCCACCGCATCGTGCACCAGGTAGTAGCGAAATTTGGGCGCTTGCCAAGGCTGGAGAAAATCGGACATATAAACCGGCATGTCGTAG
>JAHFDU010000347.1 GCA_023248835.1 Myxococcales bacterium
TGTCGGCGAGCGGCACAAGGCCAGTCACCTCGTTGGAACGTCCCATCGCCTGCAATTTATTGTAGTCGATAAGGACGACGAGGTTGTCGAGTTTGCGGCCGGAGGCGAACATCGCCGCTTCCCAAATTGAACCTTCGTTGCATTCACCGTCGCTGAGCAGAACAAATTGCCGACCCGGGCGTCCGGCCATTTTTCGCGCTAGCGCAGCGCCCGCCGCCACCGACAGACCGTGACCCAGCGAGCCAGTGGCAACTTCAATTCCGGGAACGCCTTCGGCCGGCGGGTGCTCAGCCAGCTTGCTGCCATTTTGCGAATAGGTCTCGAGCCACGCTTGCGGGAAATAGCCGCGCTCGGCCAAGGTGGCGTAGTAAGACATGCAGCCGTGGCCTTTGCTGAGAATGAAGCGGTCGCAATCCGGCGCGCCCGGCTGTGCGGGGTCGATGCGCATGGCATGAAAGTAGAGCGCCACCAAGAGGTCGGCAGCCGACAGCGCCGACCCGACGTGCGGCGTCTTGGCTCGATGCGCCATCTTGACGGTGGCGACGCGCACCCGCCGTGCTCTCTCGAGTAGCTCATGGGTGTCCATTGCCGTCGCTCAGTCCTTCCTTGCGATCAGACCCAAGTTACCGGCGCTGAGCGTTATCGGCCGTTTTCCCAGACCACTTCGATCTAACAATTTTGCGATGCCTGACTTGAGCGGGCCCGGTAGCGGCGCCAATTTGGTCCAGTAAGAGAGCGGATAGGTGTTGGCGACGCTGAACACCTCAAGCACGGTGAAGCCGTGTTTTTCAAAAATGCGGCGCATGGTTTTCTTGTCGTAAAGCGCGGTGTGCTCGACGTCGATAATCGGATTGCGCTCGCCCAAAATACGGGCCAGCGGCGCGCCGCTGTCGTGATTGATAAACAGCGCGATGCCGCCGCGCCGGAGATGGTGTTTGCTACTCGCCACCATGCCGTCGGGATCGGGCACATGATCGAAGACCTGAAAGGCGCAGACCAAGTCGACGCTCTCTTGCTCGAAGCTGGACTTGTCGTAAAGACCGCACCGAATGTTCGACTGCACGTCGCTGTGAGATCGCTTCGCGACTCGGCTCGATGCCAAAAACATGGGCGAACCCCTGCCGCTTGGCCTCTTCTAGGAAAAAGCCGTTGCCGCATCCGATCTCGAGGAGATCACTCTTTGCACTGGCTACTTTGGCAGCGCGTTCGAGATAACGCCCGTAGGTTTGGCGAGTGAACTCCGCTTCGTCAGCGTAGGTAAATCGACTCGCTTGATAGAGACGCTCAAGCTCAGCGACCGGAAAAATCGGGTTCGAGCGCAATAGACCACAGCCGCTGCAGCGCACCATGCGATAATGTAGTCGATCGGGCAGTCGGCGCGCCGAAAAAACATCGGCGTTGATGTCGCCGGGCGAAAAATTCATGGCGTAGATTTCTTGATCAAAGCGATCGGTTTCGCAGATCGGGCAGGCAGTGGGATGCAGGCCGCTTAGGTCGGACGCGGCAGTGATTTTAGTGGCCATCATGCTCTTGTCCGAAAAAGCGCACCGTCGCGACCATTCCCTGTCGCAGTTCGGTCCGTGCGCGAAATCCAAGCAGGCGCTTGCTCTTTGAACAGTCGGCCACCCAAGTTTTGGCGTCCCACATGCGTGCCGGCATCGCGCCCCAGTGACATTCGACGGTGGTGCCGGCCGCCGCGAACACCGCGCTCACCACGTCTTCAATCGTACTTTGCACGCCAGAGCCGATGTTGATGATCTCGCCCGACAGTTTCGACAGCGCGTCGAAGCGGGTGTAAGCGTCGACCACATCGTCGACAAAAATGAAATCGCGCGCCACGTCTTTGGGCACCAAGTCGAGCGGTTCGCCGCGCCGCGTGCGTTTGATGAGGGTCGGCACCAGTCGGGTTGGCTCTTCGTACGGCCCGTAGGCGCTGAACAGGCGAAACGTGGTCACCGGCTTTTTGTGTGCGCGGGCAAAATGCTGACAGAGCAAACTCTGCCCGCATTTGGCAACCGCGTAGTAGCTGTTCGGTTCGAGTAGATCGCTTTCGCGCATCGCTTCGTCTTTGAAGCCGTATTCCGATGAGCTGCCGGTATTGGCGAAAACTTCGTAGTCGGTGGAAGCGCTGGCTTTGAGTAGATTCCAGGTGCCGTAAAAATTGGCCTGCAAAATTGCTTCCGAATCGTTCTGACTTGAGTAGGCGCCGTGGGTAGCGAGATGGTAAATCACCTCGGGCTTGATTTCGTTCACTGCCCGTTTGATCGAATCTTCGTCGCGCAGATCGGCCTCGTGAGTTTGTAGATCATCAAAAAGATCGGCGATGCGCCATTTTCCGCTCGAGGACTTGAGCACCAAATGGACGTCATGGCCGGCGTGCACGAGATGACGCGCCAGCACACTGCCGACAAACCCCGCTCCACCGGTCAGAAGAATTCGTTTTTTGCTCATGCTCTGGCTCTATGTTGGCTCTCATACCATCAAGCGAGGTCACGAGTCTATCCGCCCTGGCGTGCCTTCAATAAATCAAGCAGGTACTGCCCGTATTCGTTCTTTCTCATCGGTTCGGCCAAACGCCGCAGAGATTCCGCATCGATGGTGCCCATGCGATAGGCGATCTCTTCAGGGCAGGCGACTTTCAAACCCTGGCGCTCTTCAATGATGCGAATGAAATTGGAGGCCTCCTGCAGCGCTTCATGGGTGCCGGTGTCGAGCCAGGCGTAGCCGCGTCCCATCAGTTCGACTCGCAGCTCGCCACCCGCAAGATAGGCAGCGTTGACGTCGGTGATCTCGAGCTCGCCACGTTTCGATGGCTTCAAGTTGCGCGCGATTTCGAGCACGCGGTTGTCGTAAAAATACATTCCGGTCACTGCGTAATTGGACTTTGGCTGTGCCGGCTTCTCGACGATGTTGAGCGGCTTGCCCTGAGCGTCGAGCTCGACCACGCCGTAACGCTCGGGATCTTTGACGTGATAGCCAAACACAGTAGCGCCACTTTCCTGCTGCGCTGCTCGCTTGAGCATTCCGATGAGGCCGTGACCATAAAAAAGATTGTCGCCCAAAATCAGCGCCACCGACGAGGATCCGATAAATTCTTGGCCGATCAGAAAGGCCTGCGCCAAGCCTTCGGGTTGCGGCTGCACCGCGTACTTGAGCGACAGGCCCCACTGCGCGCCGTCGCCGAGCAGGGCCGAGAAGCGCGGCGTGTCCTCCGGAGTCGAAATCACCAAGATCTCGCGGATGCCGGCGAGCATCAGCGTGGTGAGCGGATAGTAGATCATCGGTTTGTCGTACACCGGCAACAGCTGCTTGGAGACGACGCGCGTCAGCGGATAGAGCCGCGTCCCCGAGCCACCGGCCAAAATGATCCCCTTCACGCGTCCACTCTTTCGACGACGAGGTCACCGCGCTTTTGGTAGTTGCGCTCGTACCAAGTTCGATATTCGCCCGAGCGCACCGCCTGCCACCAGCTCTGGTTGGCTTGATACCAGGCCACGGTGTCGGCCAGCCCTTCGTCGAGTTTGCGGGTGCGCACCCAGCCGAGCTCGCGCTCGATCTTGCGGTCGTCAATCGCGTAGCGGCGATCGTGGCCCGGCCGATCGGTGACAAAACGAATCAGCGACTCGGGCTGCTTGGTCAGCGCCAGAATCGATCGAACGATTTCTAGGTTAGGCCGTTCGGAGCGGCCGCCGATGTTGTAGACCTCGCCAGTGCGACCCTTTTCGAGCACGCATTCCACCGCAGCGCAGTGATCCTCGACGTGAATCCAGTCGCGAATGTTTTGGCCGTCGCCATAGATCGGCAGCGACTCGCCCGACAGCGCGTTCAAAATCATCAGTGGAATCAATTTTTCCGGAAACTGATAAGGGCCATAATTATTCGAGCAGCGCGTTGTAAGCGACGGAAAACCGTAAGTTTCAAAATAGGCCATCACCAGGTGATCGGAGGCGGCCTTCGATGCCGAGTAGGGAGAGCGCGGCCGAATCGCGGTGGTTTCACAAAAGGCCGGATCCTTCGGACCGAGGTCGCCGTAGACCTCGTCGGTGGAGACGTGCAAAAACCGCTTCACTTTGGCGGCGCGGGCGCATTCGAGCAGCGTCGCCGTACCAACGACATTCGTCTGTACGAAGGTGCCCGGCCCGAGGATCGAACGATCGACGTGGCTCTCGGCGGCAAAATGCACGATGGTGTCGATCTGATGATCGCTGAGGGTTCGCGTTACCTGATCGACGTCGCAGATGTCACCGCGGACAAATTCAAAACCGGCGACGCCGTCGAGGGAAGCCAGATTGCCGGCGTACGTC
>JAHFDU010000348.1 GCA_023248835.1 Myxococcales bacterium
GCTTGCGGTCTGGGTGACTCGATTCGTCGTGACGCGCCCGACAGTACTTCGTGCAGCTGTCCGAGTGGAATCGTGGGCTCGGGCTCGAACTCGTGTGCGTGCTCGCGTAAGTCTTCATCGTCACAGGCGATGGTGGTTTGTGCCGGCGTCGGCTCTTGTGCATTCGATGCCGCGCGGAATGCGCCCGACAGTATGGTGGGCGCGGCGTCTACCACCGTGCGCTCTTCGCCGTCATGCAGCGGCGCCGGAGTGATCAGGATAGGACGCACTGAACTGGCCGATGATTGTGGGCCGCGAATCAGACTGTGCTCGTCGGAATTGAAATCATTGCCGACCGCCGTCTGCTCTTCCTCGGAGTTGCTGTCGGGCAAAGGTGGCGCCTCAGTGTTGACCAGACGAGCGGTGAATTGGGCTACTTTGGCCCGCGAAAAATCGGGCGCGTGGCGATGCAGAAATCGCCCGAGTGCAGCGGCCATTTCTCCAGCAGTCTGAAATCGATCGGCGGGGCGTTTTTGCACCGCGCACATCACGATCGCTTCGAGATCGGCCGGAAGGTCGCGACGTTTTTGCGAAGGGGGCGGGATGTCGGCGCGCCGGACCATTTGCAACAGCCGCTCGACGTTGTCTTCGACATACAGCATCTGGCCAATCAGCATCTCGTAGAGCACAATTCCCGCCGAAAAAATATCGGTGCGGGCATCGAGCGGCGCTCCCCACGCCTGCTCTGGACTCATGTAGTAGTACTTGCCCTTGATAATGCCAGCCGCGGTGGTTTGCGCTCGCCGCGCCGCCTTGGCAATGCCGAAATCGACGATCTTGATTTCGCCCGAGCGCCCGACCAAGACGTTCTGCGGCGAAATGTCGCGATGCACAATGTGCAAAGGTTCGCCCTCAGCGTCGAGTCGGTGATGCGCGTAGTCGAGACCGAGGCAGGTTTCCTGCACGATGAACGCCGCGACTTCGACTGGAAAATCGATCTCGCGCTCGGCTGCGCGCCTCAGCAGGCGGAAGACATCAGTACCGTCGATGTACTCCATCGCGATGTAGTACTGGCCGTCGACTTGGCCGAGGTCGAAAGTTTGCACCACGCAGGCGTGTTGCAGCTGTACGGCCAACTTGGCCTCTTCCACCAACATGCGAACGAATTCGGGATCGGCGGAATAGTTGGGGTGAATGATCTTGAGCGCGACGCTTTTTTCAAAACCGCTCACTCCCACCATTTTGGCGAGATGAACTTCCGCCATGCCGCCCACCGCGATTTGTGACAACAGACGGTAACGACCGAGCAACCTCTCGGTCATGCGTCCGATTCCCGATGCGAAAAAAACGACAGCGTGCGTAGCCGCGTCGGCACCCTGTCGAAACAGCAGATGACCTCGCTTGCCACGCCGCGGGCGACATTGAATACCAAGTCGGTCGCGGTGCTGGCGGTGAGATACAGTCCGAGCCCAGCGCCATAGGTCTTGCGGTCGACTTGATCATTCTTGTGCAAACACTTGTCGAGGATTTTGAGTACCGTCGCTTTGTCGAGTCGGCCGAACCGATCACGGACGGCAATCGAGAAACCATCTTGGTGGGCGGCATAGCGCAACGAAACCGGTCGAGGAGAAAGCATGGTCAAGCGCTGCTTGGCGGGCACGTCGGCGTAGATCATTTGGCCCGAGTCATCCACCGGCGCGTCGTAGAGCGCGTTCATCAGTAGCTCTTCAGTCGCCTGCACGATCGATTGGCGAACCGAGCGACGAACCCCGGCCGCCTCGGCGAAAGTCTCAATCGTTTCGAGTGCGCGAAGGCGATCTTCATGGCTGCGCAGTCTCTGAAGCTGAATCGCTTCGGTTGCCTTGCCATATTTCTCGAGACCAAATAGATCGCCAGAAATGAGTTTCTTCAGCGTGACCGTCAGCGCTTCGATTCCTGCCGCATCGCATGACAACATGTGATTGGCCTGGCTGCGGCGGATTCGTTCGACCATTTTTGCGAGTGAGGGTTGTCTGCACATCACCACCAGATCAACATCCTTGGGAAGCTCAGCCGCTGTCGGCTCTTGCTCTTTTGCCCACACCGCCAGAGGCGCCGTCGATGCCAGCTCGACCGCAGAAAGGGGAGTGGCGCCGGCTGCCGTGACGGCAGCGGCAATCTCGCGACTGTGCGACGCTTCGGCGACTACCAAAACGCCGACGCTCAAGCAAAGCCCCAGCGGCGGCGCAAGATCCAGTACGCCAACAAACTGAATACCGCACCTGCAAACACGCCGGTACTCGACCACCATTCGACGTCGTGGTGACGACTTATCTCTTCGACCTGCGGCGCAGCGAAGGGCAGGTCGGCAAGCGAATCGCCGCTTTCCAAAAAACGTCCATTGCTCTTTTGCGCCAGCAGGCGCAACAAATCGTCCCGTGCTTCCGGCTCTTGGCGCTCGCGGCTGGAGGCGCGAACCACCAACGCCTCTTCGGCCTCCTGTGGTCGGCCGGAAAGCGTGGCGTGGGCCGAGATTCGATAGCTCCCGGGTTCGTAGGGCCCGAGCTCGAGCCGCGATTGTCCGTCGCTGCTGGTGGTGACGGTTTTGGCATCGAGTGGCTCCAGCCGATCACTACCTAAGCGGCTGATCGTCAGTTGCGCTTGCGCGTGTCCCTGCGGACGATAGTCTGTGCCGAGGGTCTCGAGCTCGAGGTTGACGACTTGCCCTGGCGAAAATTCGGAACGCTCGAGGTGCAGCCGCAGCAGCGACGAATCGGGGTCGTGCACCAACCAGCGAATCGCGTTTTCCCACAAACGTTCATAGGGATGGTCTTGCTCCTTCGCCGCAAATGACCATCGCCAGAGCGAGTCGGTAGTCAAGGTGAGCACACGTCCTTTGCCGGCGTCGCCGACCGACAACACTGGCAGCGGCTGGCCACTGGGATCACGCAACGTAGGGTGGGTCGCAAGCGCGGTCGCACCCGAGCGCAAGCCGGCCACCAGGTTGGTTCCCGACAGCGGCGGCAATTGGCTAAGCAGCGCACGGTTGTCGACGGGAGACGGACGCAGCGCCATGACCGGGTGGCGCTCCCCCTCCGGAGTCAATTGCAGCTGAAATGGACCGAGCGCGACCAGTTTGTCGACGGGAAACGACGCCGGCAGCAATTCGATCGGCAGCAGATCGCCGACTGGCGTACCGGCGTATCCGCCTTGGGTGAAGGCCTGATCGCCTCCCAGCATCGCCAGCCCGCCGCCGTTTTCGACATAGCGGCGAATCTCGTCGAGATAGACGCCCATTCCATAAGGCGCGTAGTCGAAATTCTGTAGGAAGATGACATCAAAGCTTGGCAGCTGCTGGCGAAACAATTCTTCGGTCGGAAACGGAATCAGCGACAACTCCTCGGGCGGCACCAGTTCGAGGTCGCTCGGTGTGCGCAGGATAAAAAACGAGATCAGATCGATGTTGGGATCGTGTTTGAGCATACTGCGCAAAAAGCGTTCGTCCCACGAAGGGCGACCCGCGACCAACAGCACTCGTGTCTTGTCGCGCAGCACTTTGAGCACGAACGAGCGCGCGTTGTTGTCGACGATGGTCTCCGACGGCAGCACCGGCGCCGAAACTTCGACGAGATGTTTGCCGACGCGATCGGGCGAGAATGAAAAAGTCACCGGGTAGTTGTGGCGATCGGCTTCGATGCGTACCGACTCGGTCCCGAGCACGACGCCGTCTTGGCGGAGCCAGACCGGAACTTCTCGCCCAACCCACTGCGCTGCCGTCTGTCCGCTGATGCGCAAGTCGACCTCGAGTTTCATCGCGGTGCGGACAAAACCAAATTCGTCGATGCCGAGCGGTCCGATCGCCAAATCGCTGAGCCCGGATTTTCCCACCCACACGGTGTGAATCGGCACGCCCGTCGGCAGGTCACTTACCCGGCGTTCTGAACTTGCATTGTCGGCGCCGTCTGAGATCACAATCACGCCCGAAAGGGCGCGCCTTGCGTCGTCGGCAAACAGCTTGTGCAGCGCTTCGCCGAGATCGGTTTTGTCATCGGAAAAATCAGCGCTTGCTCGCAAACTGTCGGGCGCGATGGCGGCCAACCGATCGCCGAATCGATAGAGATCGACGACTCTGGAAGTGGAATGATCAGCGGTGAGTGCAGGAACCTGATTGTGCAGGACCTCGAGCGCGATCTCGGCTCGAGAGCGCTCACCGTCAGAAATTTGCATCGACTGCGAACTGTCGACGAGCACCGCGACGTGGCTGGGCAGCAGCGACACGCTCTCTTGTCTCACCGCCGGTTGCAAAAACAGCAC
>JAHFDU010000349.1 GCA_023248835.1 Myxococcales bacterium
TACATGAGCGAGTTGTCCGAGGAGGCCTATTGCGCTGGCTGGATGATGGAACTCGAGTACGACCTGTGGAATGCGCTCATCGAGGGGCCTAGGGAATACGGGTTTATTCAGTTGACCAACGAACACATTGCGCAGCTTCGCAAGCTGTCGCGCAATGCGCGGGGATGGATCGTTTTCGACCCTGACACCGCAGAGACGCTGCTACGGCTTGCCGAGTGGAAGAAAAAATTTTCGGCGTGGAGGCAACGCAAAGCGACGACGAGTGATCGAATAGGTGGACATTGAGCCCTATTCGCGCGGTAGCGCACGCAGCGTTTGGCGAAGCTCGCCTGCGATCTCAGCGACAATCTCGGCGGTGGGGCGAACTTGGTTCATGCGGCCGACGATTTGCCCGACGGCGGAGCCGAGAAGTTCGCGCGCTCCTGCCTGACCAGCTTCGGCGTGAACGTGAATGCGCGTCACCGCATCGGCGGTGGCGAGAAATTGTAAGGGCAGTGGCAGCGTGCCGGGCGAGTCGGCGGCGTCCCAGGCATCGGTCCAAGCGGTGCGCAGCTGCCGCGCTGGTTTGCCGGTCATCGCACGCGAACGAACCGTGTCGCGCGAAGTGGCGGCGACCAATTTTTTCTTGACCACGCTGGGCGTGAGTTGATTTTCGGTCGTCGTGAGCCAAATAGATCCAGTCCATGCTCCGGCTGCACCGAGAGCGAGTGCCGCGGCCATCTGGCGGCCAGAGCCGATGCCGCCCGCCGCCAGCACTGGCACTGGGTGCACCGCCTCGACCACCTCAGGCACTAGCACCATGGTGGCGATCTCTCCTGTGTGTCCACCCGCTTCGGTGCCCTGCGCGACGATGATGTCGACGCCGGCTTCGACCTGTTTTTTGGCGTGGCGCACGCTGCCCGCCAGCGCCGCGACTTTGATGTTCTTGTTGTGCGCATGCTCGACGACGTCGGCGGGTGGTGGACCGAGCGCGTTGGCCAGTAGCGAAATCGGATGCGACAGCGCAACCTCGACCTGTTTGCGCGTCAGATCGTGCACCCACGAGAGCAGTTCGGCGCGCGGCTTTTGTCCCGGCGCAAGAGGCGGAACACCATAGCGGGCGAGCACGCCCTCGATGAACTTGCGATGTTTTTCCGGAATCATCGCATCGAAGTCGGCCTTGCTGTATTGCACGCCTTCGTCGGTGCCGACGTATTTTTGCGGCATCACGACATCGACGCCGTACTGTTTTCCGCCGATGTTGCGATCGATGTAATCGAGATGGCGCGCGAGCTCATCGGCAGTGTAGGGAATGGCGCCGAGCACGCCCATGCCGCCGGCACGACTGACCGCGACGCAGACTTCCGGCGAAGTGGTAAATGCAAACAGCGGCAGGTCGAGTCCGAAGAGTTTGGTCAGTTCGTTCTGCATTGTATCTTTCCGAGTTCAGCCAGCTGGCAAGTTGCGCCGCCGAGCTGAAGTTCGATCTGTTTGGCGAGCAGAAAATAGCGATGCAGCGGATAGGCGCGATCGAATCCGACTCCGCCGTGCAGGTGCTGGGCAGCGACGGCGACGCGCTGTCCGGCTTCGGCAGCCCAAAATCCGGCGACCAGCGATTCCGACGGCGCGTCAGCAGTGGTCGCAAGTTTGAAAGCCGCCTGCCAAAGCGAGAGGCGCATCGCTTCGACATCGATGTAGGCATCGGCCGCGCGCTGGGCGACCGCCTGAAACGCCCCGATCGGCTTGTCGAATTGGCGCCTTTCGACCACATAGCGACCGATCATTTCGACTTGGCGTTCGGCGATGCCGAGTGCAACCGCGGCGTATCCAGTGCGCAACCTCTCGCTTAGCCACGTGACGGCGTCGGCGTCACCGATTTGTTTGGCCGAAGCATTCGATAGGGTGACCTGAAAAATCGCGCTGTCGTCGGTGGCGATCTGACGTTCGATCTTGCAACCGGGCGAAGAGGGATCGATTGCGAAAAGTGCGACGCGATCGCTAGCTCGAGCGCTTACCAAAATAGACACTGCTTCGTCGGCGGCAGCGACGCAGGTTTTCTCACCAAACAGACGCCAACCGCTGTTCTGGGCCTCGGCGTACGTCGCCGGGCGCAGCGGGTGATTTCCGGCCGGTTCGCTGAGTGCGACGGCCAATTTTTTCCCTTCGGCGATCGCTGGCAGTAGCGCGCGCTCGCCGCAGTGATCGAGAGCCATCGCGCCTAACAGCGACGGAACCAGCGGCGTCGACGATGCGGCGCGGCCGGCCTCGACGAACAAGCAACACAACTCGAGAAAACCGAGGCCACTGCCTCCACATTCGGTCGGAATCGCAACGCCGGTGAGCCCAGCACGGACAAGTTCAGTCCACTGACTTTGTGCATTGCCGGCCTGTGAGTTGGCGAATGCTTTGGCCGCTAGCTGCCGGATGTTTTTCTGTTCGTCTGAAAATGAAAAGTCCATCGGCGTCCTAATAGGGCGTGCGGGGAATGCCCATCCCGCCCATGGCAATGATGTCGCGCTGCACTTCATTGGTGCCGCCGCCAAAAGTGAGCACCAAAGTCGCGCGGTAGAGCCGCTCCAGCCGACCGCGCGCGATCGCGCCGACGGAGCCCGCTCGCAATCCGCCAGGTGGACCGAGTATTTCAAGCAGTAGCTTGTAGGCTTCGACGTAAAATTCACTGCCGTAGACTTTTACTGTCGAGGCTTCGGCCGGCAGCAGTCTTCCTTGCGCAATGCTGGACGCCTGTCGCCAGTTGAGCAGTTTCAAGATTTCGAGTTTGGCGTGCACGCGGGCAAGCGCGATTTGTACCCACGGCCGATCGATCACGCGATTGCCGTCGCTGTCGGTGGTCGCACTTGCCCATTCGTGCACTTCTTCAAGTGCGCGCGCGGTCAACCCTGCCGACATCAGTGCGACCCGCTCATGGTTGAGCTGCGTCGTGATCAGTTTCCAGCCCTGGTTTTCCTCTCCGACACGCAGCGCCGCCGGCACGCGTACGCCCTCGTAGTAGGTGGTGCAAACGGGATTGTCTCCCAGCGTTTTGGTGGGCGAAATGGTGACGCCGGGAGCTTGGGCGTCGACGATAAAAATCGAAATGCCTTTGTGCTTGGCGGCGCTCGGATCGGTGCGCGCCGCCAGCCAGATGTAATCGGAATGCTCCGCCATACTGGTGAACACTTTTTGGCCGTCAATAATGTAATCGTCACCGTCGCGCACCGCTTTGGTTTTCAGCGACGCCAAATCGGTGCCAGCCTCGGGCTCGGTGTAGCCTATTGAAAAGTGCAATTCGCCCCGCAGAATCGGCGGCAAAAAGCCTGCTTTTTGCTCTGGCGTTCCGAGTTTCATGATCGTCGGTCCGACGGTGTTGAGCGTCAACAGCGGGATTGGAAACCCTGCGCGCTGGACTTCGTCGAAAAAAATAAACTGCTCAAGCGGCGTTCGATCCTGGCCGCCGTACTCTTTCGGCCAGCCGATGCCGAGCCAGCCGTCTTTGCCCATCTGTTTGAGCGCCGTGCTGTAATGCGGACCGCCGCCCTCAGAATGCAGCAGCTCCTCCTGCAGCGCCGGGGTAAACAGCCTGGCAAAATAGGCGCGCAGCTCGTCGCGCAGCGCGATCTCCGACGGTGTGTAATCAATGTACATGTTGGTCTCGTTGTGGACGAAGTGTCTTTGCATTCGCACATGCTGAAGCGATGAGAAAAAAGACCAGAAGCGGAGATCTCATGACACGTTCGCCAGTGCCGTGGCTTTGGCCCAGCGGTAGTCGGGTTTGCCCGACGGCTGGCGGGCAATCTCGTCAACGATGCGCAGCTGTTTCGGAACTTTGTAGCCGGCGACCAGGGTGCGGCAATGTGCACATATGTCATCGAGGGTGAGAATTTGTCCTGGGCGCGGCTGCACCAGAGCGACGACGCGTTCGCCCCAGCGCTCATCCGGAATGCCGACCACAACCGCGTCGAGAATTGCGGGATGTGATTTGAGCGCCTCCTCGACCTCTTCGGGGAAAATCTTTTCGCCGCCAGAATTGATGCACACCGCACCGCGCCCGAGGACCGCGATTTGTCCGTCGGCCTCGACGGTGGCTAGATCGCCCGGAAGCGCGTGACGGACGCCATCGATGGTGACAAACGTTGCAGCGGTTTTTTCGGGATCGTTGAAGTAGCCGACTGGAACCCGGCCGCGTCGAGCGAGCTTGCCGATTTTGCCCGACCCAGGTTCGATGGGTTGCAAATTTTCGTCGAGTACGACGCTGGTGTCGTCCATATAGAAACGCAGACGATCA
>JAHFDU010000350.1:0-1450 GCA_023248835.1 Myxococcales bacterium
GGCCATCACCTCTATGGGCAAACAGCCTTCGAAATAGCGCGGCTCTTCGAACACATGCGGAGTGACTTTTTTTCCGCGTCTGATCTCGTCGACAAAAACCCGATATTGGTCGCGCGAAAGTGGACAGTTGACGTAGTCGCCCTCACCGCCTTTGCCGTAGCGCGAACCGCGAAACGCAAAATCAAAATCAATGCTGTCGGCCTCCACGATCGGCGCGATGGCATCGTAGAAATACATTCGATCACTGCACAACTTGCGCAACGTTCGCGCGATGCCGCCAGCGACCAGAGGGCCACCGGCGAGTATCACCGGACCGGATGGAAATTCATCGAGCGCGCGCCGCTCGATGCGCACATTGGGCTCAAGCGCCAGCGTCGTCGTCACCAAGCGCGAAAAGGCGTGCCGGTCGACCGCCAGCGCTTCGCCCGCTGGGACCTGGGTTTTTTCCGCGCAAGCGACGATCAAAGATCCCATGCGTCGCAGTTCCGCTTTGAGCAAGCCGGCCGGTGTTTCTGGATCGTTTGACCGCAAAGAGTTCGAGCAAACCAGCTCGGCCAAAAGCGGCGTCGAATGCGCCGGCGACATGCGCGCAGGCTTCTGTTCGACAAGCGCCACCCGCACGCCACGACGAGCGAGCTGCCACGCCGCTTCGCACCCGGCCAGTCCGCCGCCGATGACTGTGACGTCTGGATTCACGAACTGCTGCTTCACGCTGCGTCGCCGGTTGCCGTTGCGCCAGCGCCGCCGCCCGAATCCTGCGAATAGCCGCAGCCCTCTTTGATGCAGCGGATGCGAGTGCCGCTGCGGTTTTCTTTTTTCACCAGGAACGGCGCCTGACACTGCGGGCAGGGTTGCGGAATCGGCCGATCCCACGAGACAAAATCGCACTTGGTCTTGCCGTAGTTCGAGCAGCCAAAAAAGGACTTGCCGCGCTTCGATCGCTTCTCGGTCAAAAAGCCGCCGCAGCCCGGTTTGGGGCATGTGACGCCGAGCGAAATCGGCTTGGTGGTCTTGCAATCGGGATAGCGCGAGCAGGCCAAAAATTCGCCGAAGCGGCCGCGCTTGACCACCATCGGCGCTGCACATTTCTCGCATTTCTCGTCGGTGGTTGGGATCGCGGCGATTTCTATTTTGCCGTCGTCTTTGCGGATAAATTCCTTGGTGTTCTTGCACTCGGGATAGCCGGAGCATGCGAGAAATTCGCCGTTGCGGCCAAATTTTATCACCATCTTCGACCCGCACTTTTCGCAAACATGCTCGGTCGGCGTCTCTTCGCGCTTGAGATCGCGCATGTGCACGGCCGCTTTTTCCAAGTCGACTTTGAAAGGCGTGTAGAAATCGCCGAGCAGTTTTCGCCAATCGGCGTCGCCCTCTTCGACGCGATCGAGACTGTCTTCCATCTGCGCGGTGAACGTGACATTGAGGATGTCGGGAAACGACTCGACCAAAA
>JAHFDU010000350.1:1460-4253 GCA_023248835.1 Myxococcales bacterium
CCTCCCGTTTTTCCGCATAACCGCGGTCTTGAATCGTCGACAGGATGGTCGCATACGTCGAAGGCCGGCCGATGCCCTGCTCTTCGAGCTCCTTGACCAGCGAAGCTTCTGTGTAACGCGGCGGCGGTTGCGTAAAGTGCTGCTCCGGTGTCACTTGGTGAAGCTTGAGCGCCTCCCCTTCATTCAAATCAGGCAGCGCGTGATCGCTGTCGTCGTCGGATTCGTCATCCGAGCCCTCGGTGTACACCGCTGTGAACCCAGCGAACTTGAGCACCTGACCGTTGGCGCGCAGCCCGTAACGCCCAGCGCCAATCTCGATCGCAGTTTGGTCATAAATCGCCGGCAACATTTGGCAGGCAATGAAGCGATTCCAAATCAGTTGATAAAGGCGCACGTGATCTTCGACGTCGCGCAGCGTCTCTTGATTGCCGCCAGCGGCGTCACTGAGCAGACGTCGAACTTTTTCCGGATCGTATTCAGTCGAGGTCGGACGAATCGCTTCGTGGGCATCCTGCGCGCTCTTTTTGCTTTTATAAACCACCGGCTCGTCGGGCAAAAACTCTTTGCCGTAGCGCGCCGCAATGTGCTCGCGCGCCTCTTTCACCGCATCGTCCGAAAGCCGCGTCGAGTCGGTACGCATGTAGGTAATCAGACCGACCGCGCCTTCGCTGCCAAGTTCGAGGCCTTCATAGAGCCGCTGCGCCAACGTCATGGTTTTCTTTGCCGAAAAACGCAGCTTGCGCGCCGCCTCCTGTTGCAAGCGCGAGGTGATAAACGGCGCCGGCGCGTTCTTGCGTCGCTCTTTGCGTTCGATGCTCTCGATGACAAAGTTTGATTTTTTGAGTTCGTCGACAATCTTGTGCGACTGGACGCCGTTTCCAAGTTCGCACTTCTTGCCGTCGACCTTTATCAGCCGCGCAGTAAAACGCGGCGGTTTTTTCCCCTCGAGTTCGCACTCAATCGTCCAGTACTCGACCGATTTGAACGCGGCGATTTCGCGCTCGCGCTCAACCACGATGCGCACCGCGACCGACTGCACCCGCCCCGCCGACAATCCACGCCGCACCTTCTTCCACAAAATCGGCGAAATCTCGTAGCCGACCAAGCGATCGAGGATGCGGCGCGCCTGCTGCGCCTCAAACTTGCTTTGATTCAGATCACCGGGATGCTGCAGCGCCTCGGTAATACCGCGCTTGGTGATCTCATTAAATAGAACACGCTTGATGTTGCGATTGGCGGGACGAATTTCCTGCGCCAAATGCCAAGCGATCGCCTCGCCTTCGCGATCGGGGTCGGGCGCGAGATAAACGATGTCGACCTCTTTGGCCGCTTTTTTGATTTCGCCAATCACTTTGGTCTTGCCGCGAATCACCACGTACTCGGGCTCAAAACCATTTTTCACGTCGACGCCCATTTTTGATTTGGGCAGATCCATGACGTGGCCAACCGAGGCCTTCACCATAAATTTGGCACCCAAATACTTCTTGATGGTCTTCGCCTTGGCAGGCGACTCGACGACCACCAGTGCCCGATCGTTCCTTGGGCCGTTACTCGATGATGCCTTGGTTTTTTTTGCCGGTGCGGCCATTTGATTCCACACGGACTATCAGCTCGCGGCTTCAGACGCAAGCGCAACCTCATTTTCACAAACACTTGACGTGACGAAATCACTATGTAAATGTCTCGCCACATTTCCACGGCTCCCCGAGCCGATTACATTATGGTGGTGACGGGCGGGGCCGTCACGAACGAACCACGGGAGGAGAACGACTGATGCGAAATCTACTGCGTGTTGTTGGTTTGTTGTCGATTGTTGGAGCCGGGGTAACGGGATGCGCGTACGGATCGATTGCTGCAACTCCAGCCGGAGCAGTGGTCATCACCCGTAACGACACGGCGCTGTTTGGCGCCCTCCGCAAGGTTTTTGTTTGCACGGTGAACGGAACGGAACTCGCCTGCGGCACCGGAGCAGGCAGCCCATAACTCGAACTTGCTTTGTAAACGAGGCGGCGAGCGCAACTCGCCGCCTTTTTTATTTTTGAGGTGAGATCGGAGGCGGAACACTCTTGGCCGGAAAGACAATCGATCCGGGCGGAATAATCAGCGGCAACTTCGGCCCGTACTTGGCGTACAGAATATGGCCGATCGGCAATCGCAGTAGACCAAAGAGCGCAACATTGGTTCGATCCTCGAACAGGACTTGGCTCTCGACGTGAAAGATGCTCCAACCAAGGCCCACGGTAACGCCAAACTTTCCCCCAGTTGACACCGTCGGCCCGGCATAGGCGCCCCAGCCGCTGTCGATGTCGACCAGATCCGCCTGCAGGCCAAACGCAAATCGACTGAAGTTGAACGTCTCCGCCGTGGCGCCGAGGCTCCAAAAACGATAGTGCGCCACATAGTTGGGCCCGATCCGAAGCCGCTGCTCGTACAAACCCGACTTGGGGCGAAAGGTGCCGCCGCCGGCGAAGTCGACATCGAGGGTGAACCACCAATGCGCTTTTTGATAGCCGAGCTGCTGCGCTGCTGCGGTCCCCTCGCCGACGGCAAACGCGGCGAGGAGTGTGAAAGCAAGCGCGTGGAGTAAAGAACGAAACATGGGCAAGCTGGGCGAAGAAAATGGCCAAAATGCCAACTGGCGTCAAGACATTTTCCCGCTGAAGGTCCTTCACTTCGTGGGCGTGGGAGATTAGATGAAGTGGCTGGCCTCGAACGCGAACGAGGTGATGGGTTAACATCCCTCACTAAATCAACGCGCTCAAAGGCGCATGCGAGGGAGACCAGCCATGGAAC
>JAHFDU010000038.1 GCA_023248835.1 Myxococcales bacterium
GACGTGACCCAGGCTTCTTCGATTCTCAGCCTGATCGGGCAGGGATGTCATCGCCTTTCCGAGATTGCCGCGCGTCTGGGCAAGCCCGCCACTTCGCTGTCGCGACCGATGCAGCGACTGATCGAGCTCGAGCTGGTGCGCCGCGATCTGCCCTATGGCGAGTCAACCCGCGACAGCAAACGGACGCTCTACCGGATCGACGACCCGTTCTTGCGTTTTTGGTTTCGCCTGGTCGAGCCCAATCGATCGCGCCTCGAGGCAGGACAGGCAGCGCAGGTGGCACGAGAGATCCAGACCGCGTTTCCGCATCACGTCGCCGGAGTTTGGGAGGAACTGGTTCGAGCGAGCGTGCCACGCAAGCGCTATTTTAGCCGAAATTGGAAAACCGCTCACGCCTGGTGGGGGGCTGGACGCGACCAAAAGCCGCTCGAAATCGATCTCGTGGCTGAGAGCAGCGACGGTAGGGCACTGCTGATCGGGGAAGTGAAATGGAGCGACCGTTCGAACGCGGTCGAGATCGCTTCTAGGCTGCGACAGAAGGCCGAACAGTTGCCGATCGCCAATGGACGTGATCTATTTTTTGCGGTGTGGAGCAAACGGGGAGCGCAGCCTCTCGGCCACCACGCCAAGAGCTTCGATCCATCGGATGTGATCGGTGTCTTGCGGTAGACCTGCACCCGCGAATGATACTGAACGGGCGGGATGCGTGATACCATTTTATAGAGTGAAAACGTTCACCCCCAACCGTGACTACTACGATGCGTTTGCGCCAAACTATGAGCGCGAGCGCCATCGCGGCTATCACGCGCTCATCGATCGATTGGAAGTGGACTTGGCGTTGCGATTTGCCCACGACAAAGAGGTGCTCGAGGCCGGCTGCGGCACCGGAATGATTCTCAAAGAGGTGGCACCGCACGCGCGCGCAGCGGTCGGCATCGATCTCTCGCCCGGCATGCTGCATGAAGCAGCGCATCGCGGACTACAAGTTGCGCAAGCATCGATTACACAGCTGCCGTTTGCCGACGAGAGTTTTGACCTGGTCTACTCTTACAAAGTCCTGGCTCACATCGAACGCATCGATGTAGCACTCTCAGAAATGGCCCGCGTCACGCGACGTGGCGGTCACATGTTGGCCGAATTTTACAACCCGTGGTCACTGCGATATTTGGTCAAAAGACTCAAGCCGCCGAGTCGCATCGCCGACGGCGCGCACGACGAACATGTCTACACCCGCTATGACAGCTTGAGCCGGATTCGCACGCTGCTGCCACCGACCATCGAGATCGTCGACCTGCGCGGTGTCCGCGTGGTGACGCCGATTTCGCACGTTCACAAAATCCCTCTGCTCGGTCGCGCCTTTGAGCTCGCCGAATGGCATGCTGCGGACTTGCCGTTTCTTCGCCGCTTCGGCGGCTTTCTCATCGTGGTGGGGCGCAAACTCTGATGAGCCATCCTGGGTCTATTTTGATCGTCGATGACGAGCGTTCGATGCGAGATTTCTTACGCATCGCGCTGCAGCGTTCCGGCCACACCGTCGAGCTGGCGGAAAGTCCTGCCGCCGCACATGTCGCCTACACCGCGAATGAATACGATGTGGTGCTTACCGATCTAAACATGCCGGGCGGATCCGGCCTCGACGTTCTCGACGGCGTCAAAGCGGCGCGACCGCATACCCAAGTGATTGTCATCACCGCGTTTGCCAGCACCGAAACCGCGATCGCAGCGATGAAGCGCGGCGCCTACGACTATCTGACCAAGCCGTTCAAGATCGAAGAGATCGGCGTCGTGATCGAGCGCGCGATGGAAAAGCGCACCCTTGTTCGCGACAACATCGAGCTACGCGCCGAGCTGCAAGGTCGCTTTCGCCTCGATCGCATCGTCGGAAAATCACCGGTGATGCAGCGCATATTCGATTTGGTAAAAAAAGTCGCACCGGCAAAAACGTCGGTCCTGCTGTCGGGTGAATCCGGTACCGGCAAAGAATTGGTGGCGCGGGCGCTGCACAACTTGTCGCCGCGGGAGAAGGGACCGTTTGTCGGAATCAATTGCGGCGCGATTCCAGAAACGCTGCTTGAGAGCGAGCTATTTGGCCATGTCCGCGGTGCTTTCACCGGCGCGGTCGCTGATCGACCAGGACTGTTTGCCGCCGCCGATGGCGGCACCATTTTCCTCGACGAGATCGGCGAGCTCGGCAGTCAGATGCAGGTCAAACTTTTGCGCGTGCTGCAAGAGCGCACCGTCAAGCGCGTCGGTGGTACCAGCGAGGAAGAATTCGACTTCCGCGTCGTCGCCGCCACCAATCGCGATCTCGAAGCCGAAGTCGAGCGCGGCGCCTTTCGCCGCGATCTATTTTATCGCTTGAACGTCATTCAGCTGCACCTGCCACCGTTGCGGGCTCGCCGCGAAGACATTCCTTTTCTAGTCGAGCACTTCGCGCGCAAACACGGCGCCGCGCTCGGCCATCCCATCGCCGGCGTCGACCCAGATGCGATGGCGGTCTTATGCGACTACGACTATCCCGGCAATGTGCGCGAGCTTGAAAACATCATCGAACGCTCGGTCACACTGGAAACCGGCGAACGCATCACCCGCGCCGCACTGCCCGATTTGACCCCACGCCGCCGCGCCGAAGCTTCCGCGGTCACGCCCGCCGTCCCAGCCGAATGGCCGCCCGAAGGCATCGATCTTGAGCGCGTGATGAATGAATTCGAGCGCGATCTGGTTTTGAAAGCGCTGCAACATTCGCAAAATGTTCGAAAAGCCGCCGCACGTCAGCTCGGCATTTCACTGCGCTCGTTGCGCTATCGCCTCGCCAAAATCGGCATGGCCGACGAGGAAGATACGGAGAGTTAACGCTACCGGCCCAACCAAACCCTCGATTCTTCTGATCTCCCCGTCTCCCTGTAGACTTATCTGATCGTAACCGTTCACGGTGCTTACGCCCCGCTCGCCCTGAGCCTGTCGAAGGGCGGACTTCGATTGTTTCGCCCTTCGACTTCGCTGCGCTGCGCTCAGGGTGCACGGACTGGGGGGCGTGAACGCTTACATCTGATCTACTTCGTCAGTCGCCCTTTGGACACCAACATACCGCGGTCGCGATATTCATACTCGGCTGCGCGTAAAAGATGAGCTTGGGTCATGGTGCCCTCACCATCGCTGGCGGCGAGATAGGCGGCGCGCAGCACCACGTTGCGCACGTGACCGCCGGCCAGTTCAAAGCGCTCGGCGAGCATCTTGTAATCGATTTCACCGACGATCGGCGCTTCGCTTGGCATCATGCGCCGCCACAGCTCTGCCCGCTGTTCGACGTCAGGAAACGGAAATCGCAACTCGAACGAAATACGCCGCGCCATCGCTGGATCGAGCGCGCTCTCGAGGTTCGAAGTCAGAATCGCCACGCCTTGAAACTGCTCAAGCCGCTGCAGGATGTAGTTGGTCTCCATGTTGGCGTAGCGATCATTGGCCGATTTGACGTCGGCAGAGCGCTTCGCCATCAACGCATCGGCTTCGTCGAACAATAGAAGCACGTGGCCGACTTCGGCGGCGTCAAACACCCGACCCAAGTTTTTCTCGGTCTCGCCCACCCATTTCGACAGCACCCGCGAAAGATCAAGTTGGTAAAGTTCGAGCCCAAGGTCTTTGGCGATCAGTCCCGCCACCATCGATTTTCCAGTGCCGGGACCGCCAGAAAATAGCGCGGTGGTGCCAACGCCTTTGCCGAGTTTGCGCTGAAATCCCCAGCGCCCAAGCACGGTGGCGCGGTGGCGCAGCTGCCCAATCAGCTCGCGGATGGTATGCATGGTGTCTTCGGAGAGAACCAAGTCGTCCCAGGTTTGGGTCACATCCAAGCGCGTCGCAACGGTGCCCAGATCGGTCTCGAACTCACTGCGCAGCGCTCCGGTGAAATCGTCGTCGGTGAGCTGGGAATCGCCACGCACCTCGGCACGCAGCCGCGCGCCATCGGCGATCCGCTGCATCGAACCGAGGCCGATGCGATACAGCGACGCGATTTTCTCGGCGTCAAGTTCTGGTACCAGCTCGCGCCAAATCGCTTCGCGTTCGTGTCCCTTCGGAATACGAATGTCGCGAAGCACCGCGCCGCGCGATGGCATGATCTTGGCTTGCTCGGTCGAAGTCGACGTGATCACCAGCGCGCGCGACGACGCTGCAAACGCGCTGCGAACCCGCTGTACCTGCTCATCCGACCCAATGAGTGCATCCCACCCAGTGACCACCAATTGAGCATCAAGCAGCAACGTTTCGCGCAGCAGCATCACCACCGCGTCGGTTGGCGCGGTGTGCGACAAGATGTTTGCCATCGAGGCCAGCAGCACCGGCGCACCGGCGCGTCGACAAGCCTCACGTATGATTTCGCTGCGGCCGCTACCGCCCACGCCTCGAACCACCAAATCACTCGGCACACCGTCGTGATCGCGCTGATTGATTAGGAAAAGCTCAATTTCATGGACTTCGCTCTCGACCACGGCCAAGGCCGCAGGCGAAAGCAACGACACGTCCGTCGGTCGGTAGTAACTGGCGAAATCAGCGACCTCACGATCAAGCTGTCCTTGATCGACTAGCCAACGCAGAAGACGCGGCGCCATTCGCACCGCTGCGCCGGCGATTAACTCGCCCTGCTTTTCCGTCATCTCGATAAAGCGGTGCCTTCTTAGCGGCGCGCCGACACCGAGTGCGACCACCAACTCCGACATTCGGTCATCACCGAGCGCGATAAGCAGCGTGCCTACCGTCAGCGCCACTCCGAGTGCGTTGCCGCGCAAATATCCAGCCAATGTCCGCGCCGTGGCATCGATCTCAACCGCCAACATGATCGCCAGCGCGTCCTCGGCGATTTCGCCGGCACCGATCATTCTGAGCAGCGTGTGCAGTCGCGGCGCTTCAGGGGGTGCAAACCCCCAAGCGTCCAGAGGTGAACGCAACCCCGACTCCGGCGTGTCGATCGCTTCGAGCAATTTTTCGATGTCGCCCGCGCCGAGCACGCCGGCGAACACGCCGTCGGGATCGCGGGTGAGCAAGCGCGACTCCCAGGCTTTGCGCACCGCTTTGCCGAGCAGTTGCCTGCCGTACTGAATGAGCGCGGTCATCTCCGCACTCACGGGATGAAGGGTGTTGTTCACATCTGTATCGTATCAAGAACGAGCACTTGTGGTAAGGTTCCACCATGGCAAATCTTCAAATTGAAAAAATTCTCGAGGGTGCAAGTGGAGTCAGAAAAGAGGGCTCAGCCTGGCTATTTTCCGACGAAACTGAGGCGCATGCGTTCGTCGCTCTCGGCAACGAGGTGCTGCAGGTGCAGAAACTGCAGCGCATCGAGATCAAAAATGGCGCGTTGGCGATGACCACGCACAAAGGCGAAGGCTTTTTTTTCCCCCCCGAACAGCTGGTCGGCTTCAAGTTCGGCGGCGCCGATCACAAACTCGGCGGCCGATCGCAGGCCGGATTCAGATAGGGAAAGAGCAGCTCTTATCCTTCAGCTGTCAGTGAATCCTTATTTTCGTTTGGGCGCAGGGACAACGCGCTGCAACGGTTTTTGGTCGGTCACGCGCTCAAGTTCAGCCGCTGCGAGGTCGAGTTTTCCAGTCGCTTTGTAAATCTCGGCCAGCACCACGTGCGCGGTCATGTCGTTTGGATCAAGCTGAAGCGCGGTATTCACTTCCATCAGCGCGGGGTGGGTCTGATGTTTGCTGAGCAGCCATTCGGCGCGCTGAGTAAAAGCGCGCACCAGCGCGTGCTTGGCGGCTTGATCATGCGGTCGCAAGCTGAGCAGGGTTTGAAATTCGCGCATCGCCTCTTCGATGTGGTTGCGTTTGAGCGCGCCCATGCCGCGTTTGAGCAGTGCTTCACCGGTGCGCTCCTCGAGCGCGTCGGCCTTGCGATTTTTCGGATCGATCTTGCGAATCTTTTCGAGTAGGTCTTTCAGGTTGTCGCCCGGCGGACTGACGATGCGATTGCCATCGACGGTGCGCTGCGCCCACTCGAGCATGCGCTCGACGTCGCGAGAGGCTTCGCGATTGGCCTCTTTGCTCGAGGGTGGCGTCGGGCGTAACGAGGTCACCGTCGGTTTTGGCCGCGCCAACGTGGCACTGCTCGGCGGATCGGGTCGAATCAGAGCGGCCGGAGCCTGTATTTCGTAAGGCGATTGATTGGCCCGCTCAAGCTCGAGCCAAACCACAATCGGCGCCACCACCGCCAGCGCAGCGGCGATCGGCCACACCACCCGCGGCGCGCGACGCTGCGGCGGGCGTAGAGAGATCGGCGCCGACCCCTCGACTGCGAGCGCAGTCGGCGCCGCAGCGACGGGAGAAATCTGTCGATGGCGTCCCGACGGATCGCGCTTGCCCTCCTCTGAAGCCGGCCAATCGTTGCCAGGATTGGAGTCACGGTTGGGCTCCCTAATGCCGAGCACGGCGGCCACTGCCGAGCCGCGTCCCTTCATCGCTTTGTTGAGCTCGTATTCGACCGCGCTCATGGTCTGCGGCCGCATCTGCGGATTGCGATTGAGGCACGCCACGACCACCTGTTCCAACTCTTCCGAAATCGCCGGATTGAGTTTGCGCAAATGGCGCGGCGCTTCCGTCGCCTTCCGCGTCAGCACTTCCATCATGTTGTTGCCGACGTGCGGCAGCTCGCCGGAGAGCAATTCGTAGAGGATGACGCCGACCGAGTAGATGTCGACGCGACCGTCGATCGGCCGCCCCGCTGCTTGTTCGGGCGCCATGTATTCTGGCGTGCCCATCGCCACTCCCGGCGTGGTCAATCGGCGAGCCGAATTCTGATTGCCCATGTCCTGCTTGGCGATACCAAAGTCGAGCACTTTGACAAAGTCGGCGGTGCCTTCGCGCGTACAGAGATAAATATTCTCAGGCTTCAGATCGCGGTGAATAATGCCAGCGGTGTGGGCGGCTGCGAGTGCACGGCAAATTTGGGCGACGATGTGCACCGCACGATCGGGAGCGAGTTTGCCCTCGTGGCTGAGCAGCTCGCCAAGATCAATGCCTTCGAGTCGCTCCATGACAAAGTACACATCGCCACTGTCGGTGGTACCGAAATCGGTGACATCGACGATGTTGGGGTGACCAACTTTAGAGGCCGCGCGCGCTTCGCGACGAAAGCGCGCCACCAAATCGGCCTGACGCGAGTATTGCGGATGCAGCACTTTGAGCGCCATCCGCTTTCCGATCTCAACGTGTTCCGCCTCGTACACTGCGCCCATGCCGCCGGTACCAATCATGCGCTCGATGCGGTAGCGACCATCAAACACCCGCCCGACCCAGTTGACCGGCTGCGTCGTGTCGTTCGCGCGCGCCGTTCCGCTTTGTCCAAAACCGGTCTCCGAACTGCGCGACGGCACTGCGCCAAGCTTGAGCGCATCGATCGGCACCGGTGGCGGCGTCAACTCGGTGGTTTCAACGTCGCTCGAGGAGAACGCCGGCGCACTCTCAAGCGGCGGCGTCGCCTGGACATCGACGATGATCTCTGGTGTCTCCATCTCGAGCGCCGGCACTTCGGGCGTTAGCGCTTCAGGCGGCGGCGTCTCCTGCGCCTCCGGTTTCAAGTAGGATCCGCTCGGCGTGCGCAATTCGCGCAAGCCGTCACGTAAAATGCGTTCGCGTTCTGCACTCTCGTGTTCAATTTCTTTACTGTAGAGGTGGCGCAAGAAGCCCGCGACTCGAGCGTCGTCGCTGCCAGGCGCAAGCTGCGTCAGCTCCTCGGAGAGTGCGATACGAAATTCGCCGGCTGAGCGAAAGCGCGCGTCGCGGTCTTTGGCAAGTGCGCGCATCACCACCGCGTCGAGCCGCGGCGGCAACGACCGCACAATGTCCGAAGGCAGCGCAACGTTCGGATCGCGAACCGCGTCGAGCGTAGCGGTGGCCAAATGCAGCGCTCGTCCGGTGAGAAGTTCCCACAGGATCACGCCGGTTGAGTACAGATCGCAGCGAACATCCGCCGGCTTGCCCTGCGCCTGCTCGGGCGCCATGTAAGCGAGGCGACCGCACCGCCATCCGGGTGCGGTTGGCTCGGCCGACAGACTCGAGCGCACCAGCCCGAAGTCGGTGACCTTGACCGCGCCATGCCAGGAAAGCAGAATATTGGGCGGCGCGATGTCTCGGTGTACCAAACCTAATCCGCCATAGCCATGCGCATACTCGAGGCCTCGCAAAATTTCGCGCACCGTGTAGAGCGCAACGTCGAGCGGGACACGGGAGCCGAGCTTGGTCGAGCGGGCCGAAATCGCGCGCAAGTCGCGCCCTTCGATGAGCTCCATCGCAATGTAGAGTTGGCCGTCGACGCGCCCGGCGTCGAACACCTGCACCAAGTTGGAATGGTTGAGGCGGACGGCGATTTTGGCCTCTTCGAGCAGCCGCGCCGACAGTGAATCGCGATCGTCACAGACCTTTTTGACCAAGCAAAGCTTTTCCGCGCCGCCAATTTCGCCAGAGGCGGCGAGAAAAATCTCGCCCATACCGCCGCGTGCAAACGGGCCGAGCAGAACGTACTTGCCAAAACGGCGTGGAAACCCTGTTGCCATTGCAAATAGAAACCGTTTGGAAATTTTACCATGATCTACCTAGTGATTGTTTGTGGGAACGCCCACAAAAACGTCTTTTGCTCACTTTTAAGCGACTGGTCGGGAGAAGTAGGCGGCCGGCATACAGCACAACCACCACTGGTTCTGTCGCTCAGTACAGCGCGTTCGACGAACGCGGAGTCTGCGGTAACGAAGACTCGGCAATGGCAGTTCGAGGGGCCTGCGTCAACGGAACCCGAGCACGCGCTCGCAAAACCGCTCGAAACAACACCAACAAAGGAAAAACAATCGTCAGCAACATGCTCAAGCGAAGCAAATTCTGCGCCCCGCCAAACTTGAACCAGCCGTCGCCAAGCCGCGCGAAACGACCACGAAACGGGTTGCCGACCGCACGTGGGCCCGTGCGCAAGTAGCGAAACGGCGACGGAAATAGGATGGTTGCGATGGAAACAGGATGGATCGGATCGCCGTAGAAAGCAGCCGCAGCAGATGCGGGCAAAGGTGTTGGTATACTTCCCGACACTCGCAGCAGTGTAGGAGACGCGATCGCCGTCGCTGCAGACACGAAACGGTCTCCCGCCAGTAGCTCCCCGCCAAAGCTAGGATCAAACAACACCCAGCCATGCGTCTGGTCCCAGACCTCGACGATATTGTGCCCACGGCCGGCACTGTTAAACAACTGTGCGACACGAGCAGGGTTTCCTACCGACAGCAGCTCAGTAACTGCAATCCCGCTACGGGTGACACAATGGCCAGGTTCGCCGTCGAGGTGTGCGGCAAAGTCCAGCGCAGGATCGAATCCAGCATCAAAGAATTCATGGCGAGAATTGCCCCACGGAAACGACGCGGTCATGATGTTTGCGATGCAGCGGGCGGCATCGATTCCCCGTCGGTTCCCACAATGAAAATTAAAATGACGGCGGAAGACACTCAGCTCCAGCGATTGGGCATAATGTCCAACGTCCCAGCGAACCGTACCGATCGCAAAGCTTGGCTCCGGCACTCTGGCCACCTCTTGCGAGTCGACTGCAAATTGAAGCGATGACGAATACGGCAACGCCGTGAGCGCAACGCCTTCAACTGCCAGCAACGCGAGAGCCAATAAACACCAGGTGGCGAGTGACAAACGCTGCTTCGCAACGGGTCGGAAGCGGCTTATCCATGATTTGCTCACTATCAGCGAACCATGCCACAATTATCGGTATGGCGCGACCCAATTACGAAACTTGCCGGAAATGCGGCGGCGACCTCCAGCGCATTGAGCGCCGCCTGAGTGATCGCTTGCTCAGCCTGGTATTTCCTGTGGTACGC
This sequence comes from Myxococcales bacterium, assembly GCA_023248835.1. Lineage (GTDB taxonomy): Bacteria > Myxococcota_A > Polyangia > Palsa-1104 > Palsa-1104 > JAHFDU01. The sequence continues at coordinate 9,863 of JAHFDU010000038.1, forward strand.
CTGGGGTGCGAACATTCGCATTGCAAATCCGAGCTGAGGCTTCCGGCGGGGCCGTTTCGAGAAGCCACATACTCGCCGGTACGGACAACCCTCCTGGCAAGTACTGCGTTGCTGGTCGCGATTGGTTTGTTCGTTTCGGCAGCCCTCGGCATCGAGAGTTGGCTGCAAAAAAACTACAAGGCCAATTTGCCCGTTCCACGCGCGCGCACCCGATGATGGCTACTGGACCGCACATTGGCCATCATGCCATCGTAGGTGCAGGCTGGGCAGGCGGGGGTGCCCGGAAGTCGGCGTTGATTCGCGGTAGGCAATTCTTACCACCGTCGACAGCCGACAGCTGACAGCTGACAGTGAAGAAAAATCGCAAAATCGCGTTGACCTTCCCGCAACTGCGCTCTTGAAATGCGGACTAGGGGGTGATTTCATGAATGAATCCGAAACTGTAGGCTGTCGGCTGTGAGCTGTCGGCGGGCGCCCGGACTTCCGGGCGCCCCTGCTGGGCAGGCTGCCCTCGACGCCGGCGCGCAATATCTCTACAATCGCGCCCATGTCCAACTCCATTCGCAAGATCCTGATTGCCAATCGCGGCGAGATCGCGGTGCGGGTGATGCGCGCTTGTCGCGAGCTCGGCATCACATCGGTCGCGGTCTACTCAGACGTCGACCGTGAAGCCTTACATGTGCGGTCGGCCGATGAGGCCTATCCGATCGGCGCAGCGCCGGCGCGGGAAAGTTATCTCTGCATCGACAAGATTCTCGACGTCGCCAAGCGGTCAGGCGCCGACGCCATTCATCCCGGTTACGGTTTCCTCTCGGAAAAAGAGGAGTTCGCGCGCGCCTGCAAAGACGCCGGCGTCCTCTTCATCGGCCCGCCGGCCGAAGCGATGTATGCGATGGGTGACAAGACCCGCGCCCGGCAAACCATGCTCAAAGCCGGAGTACCGGTGGTGCCCGGAGACAACGGTCCGACCGGGCGTGGCTTTCCGTCAGCGGAGGTGGCGCTACAGAGCGCTCGTAAGATCGGATTGCCAGTCATGCTCAAGGCGTCGGCGGGTGGTGGCGGCAAGGGTATGCGCCTTATCGACGACGAAAAGAAATTTGTCGCTGCTTATGAGGGCGCACAGCGCGAAGCAAAAGCGGCGTTTGGTGACGATGCGGTGTACCTCGAAAAAGCTGTGGTCAAGCCACGCCACGTCGAAATCCAAGTTTTCGGTGATAGCCACGGCAACGTGGTCTATCTGTTCGAGCGCGACTGCTCGATTCAAAGGCGGCATCAGAAAGTCATCGAAGAGGCGCCCTCGCCCGCGCTGTCACCCGAGTTGCGCGCGCAGATGGGCGAAGTCGCGGTACGTGCCGCCGCAGCCGTCGGCTATGTCGGCGCCGGAACGTGTGAATTCTTGGTTTCACAAACCGGCGATTTCTATTTTCTCGAGATGAATACTCGACTGCAGGTGGAACATCCGGTGACTGAAATGATCACACGGCGCGATCTAGTTCACATGCAAATAGCGGTGGCGCGCGGTGAGCCGCTGCCGTTTCGACAAGCAGATCTGACGTGGAGCGGCGCTGCGATCGAATGTCGAGTCTACGCCGAAGACCCGATCAAGTTTTTTCCGTCGCCGGGAAAAATTACCGCGCTCAGGCAACCGGCCGGTCCGTCGGTGCGCGATGATTCGGGCGTGTATGAGGGCGCCGAGGTCAGCGTCTATTACGATCCGATGATTTCCAAACTGGTGGTGTGGGGAGAAAATCGACTACAGGCGATCGATCGGATGGCGCGCGCGCTCGACGAATATCGCGTCGGTGGCATCAAGACCAATCTGCCATTTCATCGCCGGGTGATGAAGAACACGGATTTTCGCGACGGCAAATACGACACCTCTTTTATCGAAGGCCACAAAGCGGAGCTGCTCAAGCCCCTGGAAGTTGCAGAGGGCGATCCCGCTCTCGACGCGGCGCTGGCGGCGGTCGCAATCGCCGCGACGACCGCGACCGCTCAGACACCGAGCGCGCCTTCGCCTTCAACCGAACGTTCGGCCTGGCAAAAGCGTCACAGCGGCGGCTGAGCGGCATTCTCCCAGCGCCCGTTGTCACGACAGGCGCCGCGATAAAAAAGCTCGAGTTGAACCGCAACGCTTTCATGCCTGGTCTGGGAAATGGTGCAATCGATCGCTGCTTGCAAAAAACCGTTGCTGTTGCAGCTGGTGAGCGTGGTTTCGATGGCAACGCCTCCCGCCTTGAGCACGCCACAAACGGTGGGCGCATTACCCAGACAGCGATCCAGTTCGCTGCCCATGTCGTCGCCGTCTGAGAAGCCGCACAGCGCCGCCGAACACACTTGGTCGACGCAGTCGGAAAGACATTTATGGGCGTCGCGGCACGCCTGCGGGTTGGGAGAGTTGTTGTATAGTAGGGCCTGACAAGCCATTGAGTCGGGAAAACCTACGCCGTCGGTCCAAGCGCCAACGCACTGCCCGCAGGCGGTCATCGAGGCAGCTCCGCTCACCCAGGTAGCACAGGTTTCCGGGCTACCGCCGCTGCCGCCGAAGCAGTCGCCGACGAACTGGTGGATGTCAGCGCTCGAGCACGCGAACGATCCGGCTTTGAGCTCGGTCGGATCAAACGGTACACAATCGAGCGCGCCTAGCACGCCGCACGCCGGCGAAGAGGCATCGCCGCCCTCAGTGATCGCGCCTAGGTCGCTGTTCATCCCCATGTCACCGCCGGGGAGCGCTTGTCTGCAGCCAAGCGTGACTACGATGACAACTACCTTGCGCACCGACCTATTGTATCATCCTTTTGTGGCGTACCGAATCATCGAAACCTGCACCGGCTGTTCGGCTTGTGAGCGGCGCTGTCCGACGCAAGCGATCCACGGCGTCTACAAGGAGATGTATTACATTGACGCCGATTTATGCATCGACTGCGCCGCCTGCGGAGTGGTCTGTCCCGACAAGGCAATTCTCGACGAGAAGGGCGATCTCTGTATTCAAATCAAGACCCACCACCGTCCCAAAGCGTTTGTCGACTTGGAAAAATGCACCGGCTGCGTCTACTGCGTCTACAGCTGTCCGTTTGATTGCATCACCATGGAGTCTGCGCCCCCCTCTTTACTCGCCAATGGCGGCATCGCCAATTTGGTCGCGGTGGTGAACGCCAAGACTTGCACCGGTTGCACGGTCTGTGAACTCGATTGCCCGTACGATGCGATTCACATCTGGCGCCAGGACGATGAGCGGGCACTGGCGTCGCGCACTCGAAATCAGTCGCTGTCGCTACCGGTGGTTGCGGCCTGATGCTTCTGTCTGCAAAAACCCGCGCCGATCTCGGATGGGACGATCTGTTGCAAGAGTTGGCGAGGCGCACGCAGACCGCGCGTGGCTCTGAAATAGCGCGTTCGATCACGCCTGTCGACAACGATGCGGCGCAAAAGCGCCAGCGCGAAATCAGCGAGACGCGAGCCCTCTGCGACACTGGGCGCCCGCTGCCGCTGCACGGCGTCGTCGAGATCGGCGAAGCGCTCGCACGTGTGCAAAAAGGTGGCACGCTCGATCCCACTTCACTGTGTGCAATTGCGGCGACCTTGCGAGTGGGCGCGCAGGTAAGGCGCCATCTCCTGCAAGGCGACAAAGGCGCGCTGCGCTTCCCGCTGCTCGGCGGTCGCGCGCTATTGCTCGACGAACTCGAAGAGGTGTGGCAGTCGATTTCGCGCTCGTTTATCGACGGCGAAAGCGGAATGCGCCTCCACGACCACGCCTCGCCGGCGCTCGGGACCTTACGCAAACGTGCCATCGCCGTGCGCGCCGACCTCGATCGGCGGGTTTCGAAACTGCTCGAGTCGGCCGCTTATGCTCCGCACCTGCAAGATCATTTCGTCACTCAGCGCGACGATCGCTATGTGTTACCGATTCGTGTCGACGCAGGAAGAAAAGTGCGCGGCATTGTGCACGGCCTATCACAATCGGGACACACAGTATTCGTCGAGCCTGAAGAGATCGTCGATCTCAACAATCAACTCAAACTCGCTGAGGTCGAAGTAGCCGAGGAAGAGCACCGCATTCTTGCGGAGCTCACCATGCGAGTGGCGGAGCAGTTGCCGCAGATTTTGGCCAACGTCGAAATTCTGACCGAACTCGATTTTCTGCAGGCGGCGGCCGAGTTGTCGGTGGCGTTGCGCGCGGCGCCGCCGGAACTTGGCGGAACCAAGTTTGACTTACGCCGGGCGCGCCATCCGCTGCTGGCGCTGCACCTCGATTGCGTGCCGAGTGACATCGTCGTCGCTGGTGGCCAAGCGTTGGTCATCTCGGGACCCAACGCCGGCGGAAAAACCGTCGCGCTCAAGACCCTCGGTCTGCTGACGCTGATGGCCCATACCGGACTGCACATTCCGGCGCAGGAGGGATCGCGAGTCGCCGCTGTCAACGCCATTTTTAGCGACGTCGGTGACGATCAAAGTCTCGAGAAGAATCTCTCCACTTTTTCGGCGCACATTGGTCACGTGCGCGAATTTCTCGAAGCCGCTGAGCCGAACGTTTTGGTGCTGATCGACGAGATCGCTGTCGGCACTGCGCCCGAAGAGGGAGCGGCGCTGGCGCAGGCGGTACTCGAGAGGCTGACCGAGCGCGGCGCCACCGTGCTGGTAACCACGCATTACGATCGGCTCAAAGCAATCGCTCCAGTCGATGCGCGGTTTTTGAATGCATCGGTCGGTTTTGATCTGGAGCGAATGACGCCAACATTCGAGCTCCATCTCGGCATCCCCGGCACCTCCGGCGCGTTGGCTCTGGCGCGACGCCTCGGTTTCGATGGCACACTCTGTGCTCGTGCTGCGGCTCTCGGCGACGGCGGACAGGCCAGCGTCGAAGCGCTGTTGCAAGAGCTCGCCCTCGAGGGCCGCCAACTTCAGAGCGAGCGCGCCGAACTTGCAGAGGAGAGAACGCGCGCCAGCGCAGCCACCCGGCGCGCAGAAGAGTATGCCGAGCGCACCAAACAGGCGTTGCAAGAGGCGCGGCGCCAGGCGCACGACGAGGCGATCGAAACGTTGCAAGCGGCGCGAAAAGAGCTCGACCTGACGCGTTCGGTGTTGCGGCGTTCCCGCCAGCAGAGCGGCATTGCCCCCGATCAGCTGGCCGAGGCCAAGCGCGAAGTGGAACGCGCGGCGGAGAAAGTCCACGCTTCGTCTCCGCCGGCGACTGTACCCTCAGGGCGCAGCGCTGGACTTGCAGATCTCACTGTCGGGCGTGAAGTGTTTGTCGCGCGTCTTGGTGGCCGTGCCAAAGTTTTGTCGGCCGCGAAGAGCGGAAAAATCACCGTGCAGGCCGGACCTTTGCGCGTTGCGGTTTCGATTGAGGAGGTTTTTCTCGACGACAACAAGCCGGTTCAGTCAGCTCGCACCAAACGTGGCCACAACGCCTTCGACCTGGCCGCGCCACCGCCGCCGCTGATGCAAAAAGGTCGTCCCACCCTCGACTTGCGCGGCGAGCGCAGCGATGTCGCGATCGGACTGGCGGAAAAATTCGTCGACGACGCGTTGCGCTCGGGCGACAGCGAAATCTGGTTGGTGCACGGACACGGCACGCTGGCGCTGCGCAACACTTTGCGCGCCCATTTTAGGAATTTTCCGGGGCTCGAATCGCTCCGGCCTGGCCAACCCGAAGAGGGCGGCGACGGCGTTACGATTTTGAAACTCGGCTGAGACCAGCCGACAGCCAACAGCTCACAGCCGACAGTCACAGATTCGGAAGCAACAATGAAGATCAGAATCCGCAACGATCGGCTCCGTCGACCATGACCCGAGGTGCATTCTCCGCCTCTTCCGCATCTGATCTGACTGAAACTGGCAGCTGTCGGCTGTCAGCTGTAGGCTACAAAAGCTATTAAGACCAGCCGACAGCTAACCGCTCACAGCCGACAGTCACAGATTCGGAAGCATCAGTGAAGATCAGAATCCGCAACAATCGGCTCCGTCGGCTACGCTTCGGACGTGACTCGAGGTGCAATTCTCCGCCTCTTCCGCATCTGACTGAAACTGTCAGCTGTCGGCTGTCAGCTGTAGGCTGCAAAAGCTATCGGGGGTTGAAGCGCGGCAACATCGCCATTCCCAGCTGCATCGCCAAAGCGGTGTCGCCGGTCAAGCGGATTTTCCCCGAGAAATAGGCCTCCGGCGGCGCCAGCTTGCGCGAAAGCATGGACGCATAGGTCTCCGCGTCGACGGCAATGGTTGCATCCGGCGCCAGCGATTCGGGCTGGGTGCCAAATTTGACCTGCATCCACCAAGTGCGGCCTTGGTAACCGGTCACCTCGAAACGAACCGTGCCCTTGACGGCATTCATAATTTGTCGCGAAGCCGGATCAACAAACAGCACATCGAGGGGCGAGGCCTGCGGCGGCGCCAAATCGATCGCGCCCTCTTCACCAACGGCAACTGCGCGCCAGTCGGCGACCGCTTGTCGCATCGTCACCACCGGCTCACCGCCCGCGGTTCCAGGATCGCGCACCTTGAGTTCACTTTGACGCACATCCAAAATCCATTCGCCGCCGCCCTCCCCTTCGAGCTTCACCGCGACCGTGATGTCGGTGGCGGCGCGCTTGCCCGGCCCGAACTCGGAGGCGAAAGCAGTCGGCAACCATTCACTAAAAAAGCGGGCAGCGTTGATGTCTCGTGGAGGTCGTTTCACTGGGAGATCCATCTGGGTCCCTTTGGTTGGAGGTTAGCGGGACAGACCTGCGAAGACGCAGGACTGTCCCATGCAAATTTGGAACGAGATGGACCTATCTTGTCCATTTGACCGTCACATGTTGACGCACGCCGACGGACATGGGTTTCGGCACCGTCAAGTTTTCTTCGATTTGCCTCGACTGCTCGATCGATTTCGAGATCCACTCGCCGTGTTCGACGTCGAGGTCGAAGCTGGCGTGAACCTTCTCGACGACTTGGCGCATTGCGCGGCCGCTGCCTTTGTGCGCAGTGAGCTCGCCATCACACACTACCGTGGCGATGCTGTTTTCACGTCGATCGTAGCGGCAGCGGAGTTCCATTTCTCCCTCTACATCAAGCCCACCCGGCAACCTCACCTGTTCTTGCCAGCGCGCGTGCAGCTCCACCGGCGCTTGCGGTAGCATCGGCGCGTGCGGCGTTGCATAGAGCGCCTCGGCGATTGAACGCGCGGTTTTGTCGTCAAGCGGCGGCGCCACATCGTCGACTCTTAGCGCGCGCGCCTCTCCCTGCGGGGATAAACGAAAATGGATTTTCATCGCCTCAAGCCGCATCGCCACCTGCTTGAGCGCCTGCGGATCGAGCGCTTCTGAACCCTTGGCGACGACACCACGCAGCCGCGCCTCGAACTCGGCACTGCTGGCCGGATCGACCGAAACCACTCGCTCCTCAGCAAAAAATTTGAACTCAAACGCAACGTGTCGCGCACCACCTGCTTCGGTCTGACGCCCAATGACATCTTGCTCGATGAGCACGGTGGCCTCTCCTTGAGCCACCGAGCCAGCGCGGGTTCGCAGCCGCAACCAGTCGCCCACAGAATTGGCGGAGACGCTAGTGGAAGCGGGCGCGGCACTCGGCGGCGGCGCGTGGGCGCACCTAATGAGCGCCAGACCACCAAAGAGCACCGCCATTCGCATAAAGTGGAACCTAAGCTGGAACGCGCGTGTGCGTCAATCTTCGTCCTTCGACAGGCTCAGGATGAGCGGCCATAAGTCCCCCCCGATTATGCTGGCTTGTCGAAGCACAGGCGCAGGACGAGCGGATTTAAGATGCGATTGCCCTGAGGTCTACGGGGGGTTACGGACAGGCGGCGGCACACCACATGTGTAGGCATTGCGCGCGCTTGAATAGCTCCGATCG
>JAHFDU010000351.1 GCA_023248835.1 Myxococcales bacterium
GGGAGGAGGGGCTGCGGGGACGGTCTTCCGTAATGCAGTAATTCGACGGTAAGCTTTCACGCCCCCTGTCCGTGCACCCTGAGCGCAGCGAAGCGAAGTCGAAGGGCGAGAACAAGTCAAGTCTGCCCTTCGACAAGCTCAGGGCGAGCGGAGTGTGGTGGCGCCGACAGCTGACAGTTGACAGTGGAGAAAAATCGCAAAATCGCGTTGACCCTCCCGTAAATTCGCTCTTGAAAGGAGGGCTGGGGTAGATGATTTCATGAATGAATCCATAGGCTGTCGGCTGTGAGCTTATGTAGCACGGGCATGGAATTTCAAGGGAAGCGAGGTCGCCCGGCGAAGCGCTACGCTAAACTCGCCTCGGTGGGCATTTGTTGCTACCTTCCGATCATGGGTGGTCGCCATCTGATATACGCCCCACTTTTTTTGATCGCGGCCTGTGGTCTGTTCGACGGTCCGGGGAGCATGGTCACTGCTGCTGACGCTGCGCTCGTCGATGGTGGCGGTGACGGCGGCCCCACGGTCATTTCAGGAATCCTGTGCGCCCTTGCCGATTTGCGCCTGCTCGGAGGTTGCCAGAAACTGCAGCGCTCACGGATTGAAATCACCATCGACGAAACCAAACAAATGGTTGTTTCCGACGACAGCGGCCGGTTTTCCTTCACCCTACCTGACGCCCGATCAAACATCACCCTGTTAGTGAACGATCCAACTCGAGTCTATCTACCGTCGGTGCTACCACTGGGAGTGGCGACGTTACGAACATTCGCAGTACCGCTGGTGGCGCAAGAAACGGTGCGAAATGCCGCCTTTTCAAATGGATTTTCCATCGATCCGAGGCTCGGCGTCGCGCTTGCTTATGTCGTCGATCCGCTTGGCCAACCCGCCGTCGGTGTCACCGGCGAAGCGCTGTCCGGCTCGATCGGCCCGCTCTACGACGGGGCGATGGAAAACCAACTCGCCGGCTTTGGTGGTACCCGCGCCTTTGGCCTGGTCTCTTGGTTCGAACTGCCCGCGATTGAGACCACCGTCACATTGCACACGCCCGACGGTTCGCGGCTGGTCGGCGACAAATTTAAGTTGCCAGTACGCAAAGGCTCGATAACGGTGTCGCTGCTCCCACTAGCGACTCGGCACTAGCGCTTCGCGCCGGCAGCTTATGAAGAAAGGGGACGTAGAAGGGAGAATGCTGAAGATCTGGAGATTCCGAAAAACTTGGCGACCCCAACGGGATTTGAACCCGTGTTACTGACGTGAAAGGCCAGTGTCCTAGGCCAGCTGGACGATGGGGTCTATTCGGGCAGCACAAATCTCCGAAAAAGCCTGACGCTTGTGTCAAAGTTAGCTGTGAAAGTCAAGCAAAAGCGCTTGACACTCAACGCGACCACGACTATAAGTCCCTGCTTTCAACTAGATGCGATCGACCGAGGACCCAGGATTACGACCATGCAGAAAACTTTTGTGCTCAAGACCGCTGCCGCCGAATCCGACCGTAAATGGCAAGTGGTCGATATCGCTGGCATGACGCTGGGACGGGCGGCGACGCAAGTGGCGCATGTGCTGCGCGGCAAGAACAAGCCGACCTACACCGCCCATGTCGACTGTGGAGACTTTGTCATCGTCGTCAACGCCGACAAAATTCATCTCACCGGAAAAAAAATGGACGGTAAGCTTTACTATGACCACACGCTGTTCCCGGGCGGCCTCAAGACACGGACCGCTGGTCAGCTGTTAAAGCACAATGCCAAAGCATTGGTGGAGCGCGCGGTGTGGGGCATGCTGCCCAAAGGTCCGCTTGGACGACGCATCTACAAGAAACTGAAAGTTTACGCTGGCGCGACCCATCCACATGCGGCGCAAACCCCGGCCGAGCTCAAGCTTGCGCCCGCGCGCAAGAGCTAAGAGGAGTGTAAATGGCTGCAAAGACCATCGATAAGAACGCCATCTACGCCACCGGCCGCCGCAAGCAAGCGGTGGCGCGGGTGTGGATGATGCCGGGCAGCGGCAAGATCGTCATCAACCGTCGCGACATCGACCACTATTTTGGTCGCGCCACCTCGAAGATGGTGCTGCGTCAGCCGCTCGAACTCACCGAAACTACCGAGCGCTACGACATTCACGTCAACGTCGCCGGTGGCGGTTTGTCGGGACAGGCCGACGCGATTCAGCACGGCATCACTCGTTCGCTGCTCAAGCTCAACGCCAATTTTCGCCCAGCCCTAAAGAAGGGTGGCTTTATCACCCGCGACTCGCGCATCAAAGAGCGCAAGAAGTACGGTCAGCGTGGCGCTCGCGCCCGCTTCCAGTTCTCCAAGCGTTAGCCTAGTGTAGACTGTTATCACGTTGACGCGATTGCGTCTGGTAGTTCGTTGTCGTTGTAGTTGTTGACGGCGACGGCGACGTGAACGATCTCACCTCAGCCCGCTTCAGCGTAGACAAGTTCGATCTTGTGTAACAGATCGTCGCTGTCGCCGTCGCCGACAAGGTCAACGACAACGCGGGATCGATCACGTCAAAGTGATTTCGGTATAGACTGCGCCGGTGATGGCGGCGCGTCCCACGCATTCGATTTTCGCAAAAGTCTTGGTGCTCTACCTATTGCCGACGCTGCTGGCGCTCGGCTGCTTCGGTTTGGTGGCGCACTATTTCGCGCGGCGCGCGCTAGAGGCTGAGCTTGGTCGGCGCCTGATGGGGGTGGCGCAGGCGACCGCGACCACTGTCTCGCCGGAGGATCTGGCGCTGTTGCAACCCGGCGACGAGCTCACCCGCACCTACCGAAATCTCAAAAAACATCTCGAGGAGCTCAAGCAGTCGACCGGTGTAGCGCGCATCTACGTGCTCGACGCAGCGAGGACCTCGCTCGGTGATTCCAAGGCCGATGTGGCGATTGGCGATCGCTACTATCATCTCGACCCGAGTCGACTGGAGCTCGAGCGCGCGTTTTCAGGCACCGCAGCCGCTTCGCCGCTGTTCAGAGGACACGACGGCAAACTTTACAAGACCGGCTTCGCGCCACTTCCTGATCTGAAATATGTCGTCGCCGTCGATGGCGCCGCTTCGACCTACGAAAATCTCGCGGTGCTGCGCGAGACGCTGGTCGGCACCGGGATTTTTGTGAGCGCAGCAATGGTGGCGCTGTCTTTGCTGTTCGCTCGCCGATTAGTGCAGCCGATCTTGCAACTAGAAAGTGCGGCGGCACGCATTGCCTCGGGCAATCTCGACGAGGAGGTGCGAGCGCTATCGCGCGACGAGATCGGCCGCGTCGCCGAAACCATGGAGAGCATGCGACGCCAATTGCGCGATCGCGACGAACACATGCAGATGATGCTGGCCGGCATCGCGCACGAGGTGCGAAATCCGCTTGCCGGCATGGAGCTTTACGCCGGCCTGTTGCGTGAAGAGGTGACCGAAAAAGCAGCGCGCGATTTTGTCCTGCGCATCGAGCGCGAGCTGTTGCAGCTTAAGCTTATCGTCGCGCAATTTCTCGACTACGCACGTCGGCCGCGGCTGGTGTTTGCCGAGATCGAAGTCGGTTCACTGCTCGAAGAAGTCGGCGATTTGGTGCGCGCCGAGGCGACCTCTGTCGCGGTAAAGATCGCAGTCGCCGGTGCGCCCCTGCTGCACGGAGATCGTGCTCAGCTGCGCCGAGCGCTGCTCAATTTGGCGCAAAACGCGGTGCAGGCCTGCGCCACCGACGGCAGCGGCGAGGTGGAGCTTAGAGCGACCAACGACGGTGGCGTCGTCACGCTCGTCATCAGCGACAATGGCCGCGGCATTCCGCCCGATCAATTGGAAAAAATCTGGACGCCGTTCTATACCACCAAACAGAGCGGCACCGGACTCGGCCTGGCGTTCGTGCGCGACATTCTGAACGATCACGGCGCGCGCATTGAGGTCGAGAGCACGGATGCTGGCACCACGTTTACATTGGTGTTCAGTCAGGAGAAAGCATGAAGGCGACAGTTCTGATCATTGACGACAACGAATCGGTGCGCACCGGTCTTGCACAAGTGATCGAAAAAATGGGTCACCACACGGTGGTCGCTGCCAATGGGAAATTGGGGCTTGATCTGTTTTCTGTGCACGCACCCGATTTTGTGATTTCCGATCTCAAGATGGAGGGGCTCGACGGCATTGGCGTGCTTACCGAAGTGCGCAAACGCGATCCCGATTGCCCAGCGATGATAGTAACGGCGTTTGGCACGGTCGAGACCGCGGTCGAAGCGATGAAGCTCGGCGCGTTTGATT
>JAHFDU010000352.1:0-2859 GCA_023248835.1 Myxococcales bacterium
ATGGAAAAGCCTGCAGAACAGTCCGATCTTGAAGGCCAGATGCGCGCGCGCAAAGAGGCGGCGATCGCGCTGCGAGCGCAAGGGGTCAATCCGTACGCCAATGATTTTCGTTGCAGCCACGCGATTGCGCAATTGCCGAACGACATTCCGGCGATGCCGCACGAAGACGGTGTCACCGCGGAGGCGCCGCGCTACGCCGTCGCTGGGCGGCTGGTGCAAGTCAACGAAATGGGCAAAGCGCGGTTTTTGTTTTTGCGCGGCGACGGCGGCGAGATGGTGCAGCTTTACGTCAAGGCCGACAACGCCGCCGCATTTGCCGTCTGCAAAACGTTTGACCTTGGCGATTTTGTTGGTGCGCGCGGTCCGCTTTTTCGCACCCGCAAAGAGAAGCGAGCGCTGCGCGCCGAAGAGCTCAAGCTTCTGACCAAGACGATTCGGCCGCTGGCCGGAAAAGTGCTGCAAGAGAGCCACGACGTCACTGATTTGGGGCTGCTCTACCGTCAGCGCTATGTCGATTTCATTCAGCATCCAGAAAAAGTGCAGAACGTTTTTCGCCAGCGCGCCAAGATTATCTCGGCGATTCGCCGATTTTTCGACGAGCGCGGCTACGTCGAATGCGAGACTCGCATGCTGCTGTCGACCAATGGCGGCGCCACCGCACGCCCGTTTTCGACCCACCACAACGCGCTCGACATCGATCTTTTTTTGCGCATCGCCACCGAACTTGATCTCAAGCGGCTGGTGGTCGGTGGCATCGATCGCGTCTACGAAATCGGCCGCCTGTTTCGCAACGAGGGCATGGATCGCACCCACAATCCCGAGTTCACTACCATCGAGTTTTATCAGGCTTACGCAACCTACGAAGACTTGATCAAGCTTACCGAAGAGCTTTTGGAAAAGTTGGCGATCGAAGTGTGCGGCTCGACCGAAATCAATTATCAAGGACAGACGATTTCGCTCAAGGCGCCGTTTCGTCGTCTCACCATGCTCGAGGCGGTGCTCGAAAAAGATCCGAGTCTGCGCGCCGAAGCTAGCGTTGGACAGGCGCTGGTCGACGCCTACGAACGACTGGTCGAGCCGACGCTGATGCAGCCAACTTTTATTACTCAGTATCCGATCGAAGTGTCGCCGCTGGCGCGTCGCAACGACGCCGACCCGCGCTTTACCGATCGCTTTGAACTTTTTATTTGCGGGCGCGAACACGCCAATGCGTTTTCGGAGCTCAATGATCCGGTCGATCAGCGCGAGCGATTCGAATCGCAAGCCAAAGCCAAAGCCGGCGGTGACCTCGAGGCGATGGACTACGACGAAGATTTTTGCCGCGCCCTCGAACACGGCATGCCACCGACAGCAGGGGAGGGCATCGGCATCGATCGCCTGGTGATGCTGCTCACCGATCAGCCGTCGATTCGCGACGTCATTTTATTTCCGCAGATGCGGCCCGACGAACGCTGATGGCAAATTCTGGCCTTGGGTGGATGATCGCGAGCCGCTACCTGGTACGCGACAAGAATTTGTCGCTGCGTCTTCATTACGTCACGCTGATTTTCTTCCTCGCGGTGGTTGGGCTTGGCTCGGCTCAGTTTGCCGGCTTGGCATTTGCCAGGCGCCACGTCGGGATGCTCGAGTGGTGGCTGGGAGTGGATTTTATTTTGGGCATCGCGACGAAGGTGTGCGCGGTGATCGCGATGGAGGTTGCGCTGTTCGTCGAGCTCAATCGGCGGTTCAACATATTTGCGGCGATTTCGATCTTTGGCGCGCACATCGGTACCTCCGCAATGGTGGTGGCGCTGAGCGTCATGTCAGGTTTTGAAACCGATCTGCAGCAGAAGATTCTCGGCACCCATGCGCACGTCACTGTCGAGAATGCGCACGGGCCGTTTTCAGACTATCAGCCGGCGGTCGAACAATTGGCGCGGCTGCCCGACGTGATCGGTGTCACCCCGATGATTACCAACGAGGTGATGATCACATCGAAGACCAATCTCTCGGGTGTGGTGCTACAGGGCATCGATCCTGCGACCATTGGCAAGGTCACCGACTTTACCCGCAATCTGGAACTTGGATCGATCGATTACTTAAACGATGCAGAAAAGCTGCGTCAGCTTCGCGAAGCCCCAAGATTTGGCCACGACGAGGAAACGCCCAAGGAAAAGGAAGAGCCGCGTCGCCTCCTGCCCGGTGTGGTGATTGGCCGCGAGCTTGCCAAGAGTTTGCGGGTTTACCTCGGAGATGACGTCAATATTGTTTCGCCCCTCGGTGGCATAGGTCCGTCGGGGCCGATTCCAAAATCGAAACCGTTTCGCATCGCCGGAATTTTTTTCTCCGGCTACTTTGAGTACGACACCAAATACATCTACGTGACGATACCGGCGGCGCAAAAGTTTCTCGACATGCCGGACGAGATTACCGACATCGAGCTGAAACTTGGCCATCCGGCTCGCTCCGACGAAGTGGTTGCAACAGCTAGCGCGATGCTTGGCCCTAAGTACGAAGTTCGCGACTGGAAAATGCTCAATCGGAGTCTGTTTTCGGCGCTCAAACTCGAAAAGATCCTGATGTTCCTGGTGCTCAGTTTTATCGTGTTGGTCGCGGCTTTCTGTATCACTGCGATCTGCGTGATGCTGGTGACGCAGCGCCAGAAAGAGATCGCGATTTTAAAAACGATGGGTTCGGTGGATGGGGCTATCGTTTTGGTGTTCGTGTTGCTCGGCGTTTCCATGAGCTCGCTCGGCACCATTTTCGGCGTCGCTTTCGGTCTGTTTTACTGTTTTTTCTTTAGCCAATATGACCCGAGCGGTGGGGTCGGGCAGGAGGTATTTTATTTTACTAAGCTGCCAGTGCACATCAATCCGATCG
>JAHFDU010000352.1:2869-4242 GCA_023248835.1 Myxococcales bacterium
TTATCCGGCCTGGAAAGCGGCGCAGCTTCGCCCGGTGGAAGGGCTGCGCGACGCCGCGCAATAATGCTAGTACTTGCTTGCAGAAACCGCCGCCGCCGCCGCGCTGCACGCAATGGTTGATGCGCGCGCGGCGCAACAGCGTGAACCGATCGAATTTCTGGTGCCGTCAAGCCGTGCCATTTCCGAGGAGCAGCAGCGCCGTCGCCAGTTTCTGCGAGATCGCTGGCAGCCTCATCTGCGTGACGACCAGGAGCGACCGCCGGTGTATGTCATAAGAAGAAGGCCGCGGTTCGAAAACTACTCGGTCTCAAGAACAAATTGAGGCGCACTCGCAAGTGAGCTGCCCACGCTGATCATGACGGACGCACCTACAAGAGCGGTACGCTCACCGGCGAGTTGCGCGTAGTGTTGGTGCCATCGCCAACTTCGCCGTAGGTATTGCCGCCCCAGCACTTGACCGTGCCGTCACCGAAACTGGCGCAGGTCTGGATCTCGCCGGCGGCCGCTGCGGCCGGACTGTCGCCCGCGCCAATCACCAGCACCGGCGTTGTTTCAATACCCGTGCCGCCATCACCAACCGGGCCATTGCCCCAGCACTTGAGCGCGCCTGCGACCATGGCGCAAGCGTGGTTTCGGCCCATGACAATCGAAGAGACTCCGGCCGGAAGCGCGGGAAGCGCAACCGGAATCGCAGAGTTGGTTTGGCTGCCGATACCAAGCTCACCATAGCCGCCGCCGCCCCAACACTGCGCCCCACCCGAAACCACGGCGCAACCGCTCACGTTGTACATCGAAACCATGCCGACACCCGAGCCGGGCAGACCGATGAGATCGGTCGCCATTGGGATCCGGGTGCTCCACCAGGAGTTGCCACATAAGAGGCTGCAGCTCCAGCACTGAATGCCGCCGTTGACCACGGCACACGAGCTGCCGCCGTCGGGGGTGACGGCAATCGCGCTTACTCCGGTGGTTAGCAAAGTCGGGTTCGGAGAAGTGTGATCGGTTTGGGTGCCATCGCCAAGTTCCGACGCGCCATTGTATCCCCAGCACTGCACCGCACCGCCCAGCAGCGCGCAGCTATGAAATTGGCTGGAGGCGACTTGCACAACACCCGATCCGCCGGCAATCGCGGTGACCGGGGTCAAGCGGTCGGTGGTCGACCCGTCGCCAAGCTGCCCGGTGCTGTTGTACCCCCAACATTTCACTCCGCCTGAAACCACCGCACAGGTGTGATCGCGGCCGGCGGATACCAATGTCGCTCCGCTGGCTGCGGCGATCGCCTGCACCGGCAAATTGCTGTTGGTGGTTGTGCCATCGCCGAGCTGACCGTAAGTGTTGCGGCCCCAGCACTGCACGCCACCTGAGACCACGGC
>JAHFDU010000039.1:0-5354 GCA_023248835.1 Myxococcales bacterium
CAGTGCGCAGCGCGTGCTGCATCTCCCGCACCGACTCAAAATCGCCGCCCGGCAGCGACTGCACCAGCACTCCTGCGGCGCCGACCACCTGGCCTGAGGCGTCGAGTAGCACTTCGCAGCCGAGCGCCGACGGCACCTGTTCGCTTGAGCGCAGGTAGGCTTCGATGTCCTCGTCGATTTCGCCGGTGGTGAGCGCTACTTGTCCCTGGTACAGCTCTTTGAGTCCGAGATCGCGCAGCACATTGACCACGCCGTGGCGACCAAGCACCGCCGCGACATTGCCGCGCCCGTGTACGGCGACTGGCCCTGCCTCCGGGTGCAGCACATAGCCGCGGACGTCTCCTTTAGCGGTGGCATCGACCGTAACCGATCCGAGCGGTCCGTCGCCGAGCAGCTGCACACTGACCCGTTCGTCACCCTTGGTGAGCGTGGCGAGCAGGAGGCCAGAGGTCAGCGTACGTCCGAGTGCCAATGTCGCGCTTGGCGACAAACCGTGACGGCGAGCTGCAGCAGCAACCAACTCTGTGGTCACCGCGGCCACCAGGCGCAGGTTTGCCTCCTCGGAGATTGCGCGAATGAGATGGTCTGACTCCGGCATGCGAGCGCAAGAACATTATGCCTGTGGTTTTGCTGCGGTCATGAGGTTGCCGAGGACGCCGGACTTTGAGCGCGAGGTGGGGCGCTTTTCTCTGCAGTTCTTTTGCGAAGAGTGTGCCTACTTTCGCCATTCGACCTGCGCCCACGAATGGCCGAATCGTGAGCATCAGCGACCCGAACACGAGCCGGCCGAAGTCGTGGTGTTTTGCAAAGAATTCGAACTTCGCTAAGAGCCGACAGCCGACAGTGACTGAAGAAGCAAATTCGCGTTGCTGGCGTTGTCCGCCGCTGGCTGAGATGTATCGGAAGTGTGAATACATCATGTTTTCCGGACTGTTGGCTGTGAGCTGTAGGCGGCGCCCGGACTTTCGGGCGCCCGTACTAAAAGGGGCGCATCCCTTTGCGTCGTGGTATTCAAAGATCATGTGGCGGCTTTCACGGTGGCTACTTTCGCTGGCGGCGATGACCGCGATGGTGTGGCTCGCCTGCTCGGTGCCGCTCGGCCGGCGAACGCTCTACCAGCATCTGCGCGCGATTTTTGCCACCCAAGAGGCGCAGGATCTCGCCGACGGTACCAAGCAAGAGGCGCGTGATCTGGCCAAGCGCGTGCAAAAGGGCATCGCCGAGGGCAGAGATAAAAAACAGGTTCTGCCTGCGACCAAGAAGACCCGAACGGCAGCGCCGCTCGATCCAATGGACGAGAAAGATCAACAAGCGCTCGAACATTTGGTGCATGAAAAAACTCGCTGATCTACTACTTCCGAAATTCGTCGCGGCGCGCGAAGATTTTCTAACGCCGCTGAGTATTTTCAAGGCGCCAAAGGCGCCGTCGGCGCGGAGTCGCGCCGTAAGCAGGGGTGGGGTTCGGCCCGAGCCGGACCTTAATGGTCCGAGTGCGAGGGCGAACGACGGCTTTGCCGACGGGGCGGGGCGGCACGCCCCGTGGGATCGACAGCGCGGCCTCGTGCAAAGCGGCTTTACAATTTTGTTGCGGCTATGCCGCGCTGAGACAATTTTCGTGGTGCTCGCCGCCGCACCGGCACAGGCCGCCCCGCCGGCGGCGTTGTGGACCGAAGCGCGCCACCACCAAAGTAGCCACGCTAGCAAACGTCCCGACTCGTTCGTCAAGTTGGCCCGCGCGCTTCAGCCCGCGGTGGTGAGCGTGATTGCGCTTGATCGCAAGAGCGATCTGCGTCCGCCGCCGGCGCCCGAGGCGGAGCATGGTCGCTCGCGTGGGCGCGGCCAAGGTACCGGTTTTGTGTTGCGCTCCGACGGGCTGATTTTGACCAATTGTCATGTCGTCGAAGGTGCTGGCGACATTCGAGTGCGCTTAGAAGACGATCGCGAAATTGCGGCGCAGCTCATTGGCAAGGACGAGCGCACCGACATTGCGCTGCTCAAGATCGTCGCGCCCAAACCCCTGGCGGTGGCGTCGCTGGGCAATTCCGACGAGCTGCAAATTGGCGAGTGGGTGGTGGCGATCGGCAATCCTTTCGGTCTTGATCACACTGTCACCGCCGGCATTGTCAGCGCCAAAGGGCGGCGCGACGTGCGACCCGGCCCGTCGGGGTTTTACGATTTTATTCAGACCGACGCTTCGATAAACCCTGGCAATTCGGGAGGGCCGTTGGTCAACACACGTGGCGAAGTGGTGGGAATGAACACCGCGATCAACGCGCAGGCGCAGGGCATCGGTTTCGCCATTCCGATCAACATGGTCAAAGTGATCGTGCCGCTGCTCAAGCAGCACGGGCGCGCGCCGCGGAGCTGGCTGGGAATTTTTCCGCAGTCGATGAACGCAGCGCTCAAGCGGGCGTTTTCACTGCAAGGCGACGGCGCGCTGGTGGCGGAGGTGGTCGAAGGGTCGCCAGCCGCGCTCGGCGGCGTGCAAATTGGCGACGTGGTGACGGAATTTTCTGGTCATTCGATTCGTCGCGCCGATGACCTATTGTGGCTGGTCGCCACCACCGAGGCGCAAAAACCGCAGACGCTGACCCTGCGCCGCGGCAGCGAGACCAAACACTTACAAGTGCGCCTGATCGAAGCGCCCGAAGATCACGAAGCGGCGTCTCCGCCAGCGCCGCGACACGAGGCTGGCCATCAGTCGCCGCTCGGCATCGTGGTGGCCGAAATTTCGCCGACGCTGGCCGACGAGCTTGGCAATTCAAAATTGCGCGGCGTGGTGGTGCTCTCGGTTGAGCCCGACAGTCCAGCGATCGAGTCCGGTATCGAGCGCGGCGATGTACTGCTGCGGGTGGGTGCGATTCCGATTCAAGCGCTCGAGGATTATGGTCGTGCCGTTCGCGCCGTCAAAACCGGCGACATGCTGCGCATGTTGATCGTCCGCGACGGCCGCAACCAATGGCTGGCGTTTCCAAAACGCTAGACCGAAATCACGTTGACGGGATCGATCCCGCGTTGTCGTTGACCTTGTCGGCGATGGCGACGATCTGGTCCACAAGATCGAACTTTGTCTACGCTGCAGCGCCAGTGACGTGATGGCTAAGGCGAGATCGTTCACGTCGCCGTAACGTCGCCGTCGCCGTCAACAACTACTATTCGACGACGACAACGACCGCGAACTACCAGACGCAATTGCGTTAACGTGATAACGTGATAACGATCTAGCAATGAGCGAGGACGAAAAAACGACTCGTGCTCGACGAGGTTTGGCGATCTATGGCGCCGCTGTCTCGGTTCTTTCTAGCATTTTCTGGATCTGGTTGTGGCGCGCCGGCAAGCCGATCGAAGACGAGCCACTATTGGTCGTTGGTTTGATGTGGAGTCCCGCACTGGCATCGCTACTGGCCAGGCTCGTGCAGCGAGAGCGGTTCGGTGACATCTCTTTTCGGCTCGGCGGGCGGCGCGGTCTATGGGCGCTCGTGATTGGTTGGCTTTATCCAATTGCGGTCGCGACCATTGCCTACGGTGCCGCGTGGCAGCTGCGACTGGCGCAATTCTCGCCACCGGCGGTGGGTCACCTTGCGGCACGACCCATTGCACATTTCTTCTCGCACCTTAGCATCACGCTTTCTCTGGTTACAGTTGTAGGTTTGTTCACCGTCGCTGGCGAAGAGATCGGCTGGCGTGGTTACATGCTCACCCGCCTTGTCGACGCGAAATTGCCGTACCCGATTCTGCTGAGCGGGATTATCTGGGGAGCGTGGCACGTGCCGCTTCTTGTGACCGGGCAGTACGTCGTGGTTGCGTCGAGTCCGCTGCTGTCGACGGCACTTTTTCTTGTCGCGATTGTGATCGCTGGCTATTTTGTCGGTTATTTTCGTCTCTACTCAGGCAGCGTTTGGCCTGCAATCGTATTTCACGCAACTTGGAATGCAGTGATTCAGAACGGTTTCGATTGGGCGACCCCGCGCACGATCTGGACCGGCGAAGCTGGCCTGCTGGTGTCGTTAACGGCGTTGTTGTCGACGATCGTGATTCTTGGCGTGCACCGACGACAGGTGGAATTATTGTGACTGACTCTTCTTTTCGAGTTGTTCTTTGATGAACTTTCTTGGTCTTTGGCCGCAATCCAATTGACTCCATTTTGTTTTCGTCCGAAAATAAAACGCATTCGACTCTACACTCTCCGCCCTCGAATACCTTGGAGGTGATGCGTGTTTCAACTGGCTCCTCGTGCATCCGACGAACTCGCCACGCTGGCGGTCAAGACGCTCAAGTTTCTCGCCGTCGACGGCGTTGAGCAGGCCAACTCCGGCCATCCGGGGTTGCCGATGGGAGCGGCCGACTACGCATTCTTGTTGTGGTCGCGCTTTTTGAAACACGATCCCAGCGATCCGAAGTGGCCGGATCGCGATCGCTTTATTTTGTCGGCGGGTCACGGTTCGATGCTGATCTATTCGCTCTTGCATCTTGCCGGTTATGATCTATCGCTCGACGAGCTCAAGCATTTTCGGCAGTGGGGCAGCAAGACGCCGGGCCATCCCGAATCGCACTTGACCGCGGGCGTCGAATGCACCACCGGTCCGCTCGGGCAGGGATTCGCAAACGGTGTCGGTATGGCACTCGCCGCCAAGATGGAAGCGGCGCGCTTCCCCGGTCTGTTTGATCGCCGCATCTGGGCGATCGTTTCCGACGGCGACTTGATGGAGGGCATCACCCACGAAGCGGCATCGCTCGCCGGCCACTTGAAACTTGGCAACCTGAGTTATCTATACGACGACAACAATATTACGCTCGATGGCAAGCTCGATGAATCGATGAGCGAAAACGTTGCCAAGCGATTTGACGCTTACGGCTGGCGCACGCTTGCCATCGACGGACACGATCACGGCCAAATTGAAAAAGCGCTCAGCGATGCAGCGCAAGAGCATGAGCGGCCGTTTTTGATTTTGTGCAAGACCCACATTGGTAACGGCGCGCCCAACAAGCACGACACCCACAAAGTGCACGGCGAGCCGCTTGGCAAAGAGGAGATGGCGGCGACGCGAAAGGCACTTGGTTGGCCGCTTGATCAGACTTTTGTTGTTCCCGATCAAGTTCGCACGCTTTGGCAGAGTCGCTTGGGTGAACTCAAAAAAGCGCACGACGGCTGGCGCGCGCACGAAGCAGATTGGCTGAAACAGCACCCGGCGGAGGCCGCGATGTATCGTTCGATGAGCGAGCGCACCGTCCCCAAGGATCTGCTCGCCCTGCTTGCCAAAGCGGCGCCGGCCAAGACCGATGCGACGCGATCGCTTGCCGGAACCATTTTGCAAGAGGCGGCCAAGTTGGTGCCGTCGCTGGCGGGCGGCGAT
>JAHFDU010000039.1:5364-17610 GCA_023248835.1 Myxococcales bacterium
GACCAAGACCGCGCTCAAAGATTCACCCAAGGTGTTGGCGGGAAATTTTTCCGGTCGCAATTTGCGTTTTGGCATTCGTGAACACGCGATGGGCGCGCTCGCCAACGGCATGGCCGGGTACGGTATGTTCGTGCCCTACACCGCGACGTTTTTGACCTTCAGCGACTACATGCGACCGACGATACGCTTGGCGGCGCTTTCCGAGTTGCAAGTGATTCATGTGTTCACCCACGATTCGATTTTTCTCGGCGAAGATGGGCCGACGCATCAATCGGTCGAGCACGTCGCTGCGCTTAGATTGATTCCCAACGTCGATGTTTGGCGTCCCGGCAATGCACTCGAATGCGCCGCTGCCTGGGGTTGTGCGCTCGAGCGACGCCATGGTCCGTCGGAAATTATTTTGTCGCGGCAAAAAGTGAACGATCCGCCGGCGGGTCTGACCATCGACGGACCGGCTCGCGGCGGCTATGTACTCATCGCCGAATCGGGCGGCGCGCCCGATCTGATCGTGATGGCCACTGGCAGTGAACTCGGCGTCGCAATGGAATCCGCCGCGCTGCTTTCAAAAAAAGGAAAACGTGTGCGGGTGGTTTCGCTCCCTTGCGTTGAACTGTTCGCTCGCCAACCGGAAGACTATCGCGGCAAGGTGCTGCCGAAAGGGTCACGTCGCGTGTCGATCGAAGCCGGGGTTACCGCCGGCTGGCATCAGTGGGTGGGCGAAGGCGGCCTCTGCATCGGCATCGACACTTTTGGCGCCTCGGCTCCGGCGCCGATTCTCGCCGAAAAATTTGGCCTCACCGCCCCACTCATCGCCGCACGCATCGAATCCTGGCTGTAAGCTACTCGTAATGTAAATCGACTCCGTTGTAGGTTTGCAGAAAGAGTACCCGTTTGCCGTCGAGCTGCCCGCTTGCAGCATGTGCCAACAAGGCGGCCATGGCTTTGCCGGTGTAGGTCGGTTCTAGTCGCAAACCAATGTTCGCAGCGCGGTGGACGGCGGCGTCGGCTGCCGCGGTTGCGCGACCATAGGCGCCGCCGAAAAATCCGTGAAGAACCCTAAGGCGAGCTGAAAAATCATGGCGTCGAATTTCAGCCAGTCGTCTCGAGGCGCGCGCCAATCGTCGCACCTTCATTGCATTGGCGACGACCCGGTCGACGACGCGGACAGCGACGAGATCGACATCAAACGTGAGACCGGCCAGCAGTCCGGCCGCGGTTCCGCCCGAGCCGAGCGCAACATAGATCGCGTCGGGTCGCAGCAGTTCGCCGGCGGCAATTTGCGCTTCGATTTCGCGCGCCGCTTCGACGTATCCGAGGGTGCCGAGTGGTGACGATCCGCCTCCCGGAATCCAAGTCGCGCCGCGTTGCGCGCGAAGCACCGCCAACGGCACGCCGAGATAACCGCGTGTTTTTGACAAGTGGGCGCCGGCGGCTACATCGGCGCGCAGCTGCTTGTCGACGTGCTCGCTCATCGGCTGCGGAAACAGCACCGCGCTGACCGAAAATCCGTGGGCGCGACCATAGATTGCGGTTGCCAGAACATGGTGCGATCCAAATCCTCCGATGGTGGCAATTCGATCGCTGCCGCGCGCGCGCGCGTCTCCGAGCAGAAATTCGAGTTTGCGCACTTTGTTACCGCCGTAGAGCGGGCCGCTTTGGTCTTCGCGCTTGACCCAGAGTTCGACCGACTTGGGCAAGAGCCCATCGACTCGCTCAACTGGAGTGGGAAAAGTACCCAGCGCAAGACGGGGCAACATCCTATTCTCCGCTCGCCCTGAGCTTGTGCTTCGACAAGCTCAGCATAATCGGGGGGACTTATGGCCGTTCATCCTGAGCCTGTCGAAGGACGCTGCGCTTCGCTCAGGGTGAGCGGTATTGGGGTGTGCGATCCAGGGCAACATGAGGCTACTATCGGCGATTTCTGGAAAGCATGGCAATCTACCCGCGCCGATGTCGCGCACCGACCAAATCCTCGCCGCATTTGCCGATGCCGTGCTGCCGCACCAAGCCGAGGCACCGCAAGTTTCGCCCGAGACGGTGGTGGCGTTTGTCGACTCTTTTACCCAGCACATGCCGCGGCTTTTTCGGTTGCTGTTTCCGGTCGGGCTGTGGCTGCTGGAATTTTGTCGTCTGCGTTCGTTCTCGTCGCGCTCACGAAATCACCGCATCACCTTCTTGCAAAAATTTTCCAATTCGCGCATCCGCATTTTTCGCGATCTTTTCAAAGCGCTGAAGGCGATCTGCATGATGGCTTACTACTCCGATGCGCGGGTACAGGCCGCGCTCGGCTACCAGCACCAACCATTTTTGACCGAAGTCAAAGCCGCGCGACTGAAGCGTTATGCTGACGAGCTTTAGCCAGGTTCGCCGCAAGGCATCGCTTGAGGAAGCGGTCGACGCGGTGGTGATCGGCTCGGGCGCCGGCGGCAGTGCGATCGCAGCCGAACTCGCCGAAGGCGGCCGGTCGGTGTTGGTACTCGAAGAGGGCGGTGACTACACCACCAAAGATTTTTCGCTCGACGCGCCGGCGATGATCCGCAAACTCTATCGCAATGCTGGCACCGCGGTGATTCGCGGCACGCCGAATATTCTTTTTTCCGAAGGCCGCTGCGTCGGCGGCTCTACCGTGATCAACGGCGGTATGTCGTGGCGCACGCCGGAGAAGATTTTGCATAAGTGGCAAAAAGATTTTGACCTGTCGCTCTCCGCCGAATCACTTGACCCAGTTTTTGAAAAAGTCGAAAAACGGGTTCATGTCGCGGCGCAAGATCCCGAATCGATCGGCGAAGACTCTTCACTTCTAAAACGCGGCGCCGATGCGCTGAGTTGGAAAACCGTCGACGCGGCGCGAAATCAAAAACACTGCGCCGGCAGTGGCAACTGCGCATTTGGCTGTCCGACTGGGGCCAAACAGTCGGCCGCGCTGACCTACATTCCACATCTGTATTCTCTCGGCGGCCGGATTTTTTCAGGCTGCCGCGCCGAGAAAATTCTCACTCGTCACGGTCGCGCCGAAGGAGTGACGGCCCGTTTTTTCGATCCCGAAACGAGCGAGCGCGGTCCTGCGCTCACTGTGCATGCGCCGATCGTGGTGCTCGCCGCCGGCGCGATTCAGACGCCGGCGCTGCTCTTGCGCAATCGCCTTGCCAATTCGTCGCGGCAGGTCGGGCGCAATTTTCTCTGCCATCCCAACGCCAAAGTGGTGGCGCTGTTCGACCGCGACGTCTTTGCCTGGAAGGGCACCATTCAAGGCTACCAAGTGCGCGAATTTGCCGACGAGGGCATTCTCATCGCCACCACCATGGTGCCGCCAGCGCTGCTGGCGATGGGCCTGCCCTATTTCGGCGACGCCTCGTTCGAGGTCATGCGCGACTACAATCGCATGGTGGTCGCTGGCTGCTTGGTTGAAGACACCGACGTCGGTCGCGTTTCGCTCGACGTTTTTGGCGAGGCCAAAATGCGCTACGATCTTTGCGATCGCGATGCGCGGTCGCTAAAGCGGGGAGTGGCGCTTACCGCCGAACTTTTTTTCGCCGCCGGCGCCAAGAAAATTCTCTTGCCATTTGATCACCTGACGTCGATCGATTCGCCCGAGGATTTGAAAAAGATCGTCGCGGCCCCGATTCCCAAAGACGAGATCGAATGTCTCACCGTGCACGCGATGGGCACTTGCCGCATGGGTCGCGACCCGCGCTCTTCCGTGGTCAACGAGTGGGGCGAGAGCCACGACGTGCGCGGCCTCTACATCGCCGACGCCAGCGTCTTTCCTGGCCCGATCGGGGTCAATCCGCAAATCAGCATCATGGCACTGGCGACTCGAACCGGGCAGCACATTCTGGGATCTTGAAGCCCCTGGGCGCCCGGAAGGCTGGATCCCGAAGCCGCGACGCTGGTGTGGCCGAACGGGGCGGACTTTGATCCCGCGACTCTCTACGCTCCTACTCTATAGGATAGACCACTGGTGCGGGGCGGCGATCATAGCCTATGACGCAATGA
Source organism: Myxococcales bacterium (assembly GCA_023248835.1). Taxonomy (GTDB): domain Bacteria; phylum Myxococcota_A; class Polyangia; order Palsa-1104; family Palsa-1104; genus JAHFDU01. The sequence continues at coordinate 9,361 of JAHFDU010000039.1, forward strand.
CGCAGAGGTGAGTATACCATCTCTCCCAACCATGTTATTGTATGGAGGTGCTAACAGGAGCGTCTAAGGAGCATGCGATGACCCTGACGTCGAAGATAGCTGCGCTGCAGGACTTTCGCGAATACGAAGAGCTCCATTGGAATGGATCGTTCGAAGATTATTTGGCGATCGTGCGCGAAAATCCCAAAGTCACGCGCACCGCGTTTCAGCGCGTCTACGACATGATTTTGTCGTACGGCCAAGAAGAGTACATCGACAACAAGAAGCTTCTCATTCGCTACAACTTTTTCAAAGACGAACATCACGGCGGGCGCGACGCGATCTACGGCCTCGACATCTCGCTGATGAAACTGGTCAACGTGTTCAAGTCGGCGGCGCAGCGCTACGGCACCGAGAAGCGCGTCATCCTGCTGCACGGCCCGGTCGGCTCCTCCAAGTCAACGATTGCGCGCCTGCTCAAAAAGGGATTGGAAGAGTACAGTCGCACCCATGACGGCGCGCTTTACACCTACCAATGGGTGATTCCCAAAGAGCTCGGCCACATCACTGGCGGGCACGAAATTTTTCCGTCGCCGATGCACGAAGAGCCGCTGCGGCTGATTCCGGCGGATTGGCGCGCCAAAGCGTTTCGCGAACTCGGGCTTGGCAGCGACGCATTTCCGATTTACGTCGAGGGCGATCTCAATCCCGCCTGTCGACAGATTTTTCGCGAACTGATGTCGCACTACAAAGGCGACTGGCAAAAAGTGATTGCGCATGTGCACTGCAAACGCATGGTGTTTTCAGAAAAAGATCGCATCGGCATCGGCACCTTTCAACCCAAAGACGAAAAGAACCAGGACTCGACCGAGCTCACCGGCGACATCAACTATCGCAAGATCGCCGAATACGGATCGGACTCCGATCCGCGGGCGTTCAACTTCGACGGCGAATTCAATATTTCTAATCGCGGCATCGTCGAGTTTATCGAAGTATTGAAACTCGATGTCGCCTTTTTGTATGACCTCCTCGGCGCCTCGCAAGAGCACAAAGTCAAACCGAAAAAATTCGCGCAGACCGACATCGACGAAGTGATTTTAGGCCACACCAACGAGGCCGAATACAAGAAACTGCTCAACAATGAATTCATGGAAGCGCTGCGCGATCGCACCATCAAGATCGATATTCCGTACATCACGCGGCTGACCGAAGAGGTCAAGATTTACAAGAAGGACTACAACTCAGAAAAAATTCGCGGCAAACACATCGCCCCTCACACGCTCGAGATGGCGGCGATGTGGGGCTGTTTGACGCGGCTCGAAGATCCCAAAAAACACAACCTTACGCTTTTGCAAAAACTCAAATTGTACGATGGCAAAACGCTGCCCGGATTTACCCAGGACAACATCAAAGAGCTGCGCAAAGAGACCCAGCGCGAGGGGCTCGACGGAATTTCGCCGCGCTACATTCAGGACAAGATTTCCAATTCGCTGGTCTCGGACAAGGGCGAGGGCTGCGTCAATCCGTTCATGGTGCTCAATGAGCTCGAGGCCGGACTGCGCCACCACTCGCTGATCACCTCGGAAGAAATTCGCCGCCGCTACAACGAACTTCTGACCGTGGTCAAGCAGGAGTACGAAGACATCGTCAAGAACGAAGTGCAGCGCGCGATTTCAGCCGACGAAGATGCCATCGCCAAGCTGTGTTCGAACTACATCGACAACATCAAGGCCTACACCCAAAAAGAGCGGGTCAAAAATAAATACACCGGGCAAGACGAAGAGCCGGATGAGCGGCTGATGCGATCGATCGAGGAGAAGATCGATATTCCGGAGTCGCGCAAAGAAGATTTTCGGCGCGAGATCATGAATTACATCGGCGCGCTGGCAGTCGAGGGGCGGCAGTTTGACTACCGCACCAACGAGCGGCTGCACAAAGCGCTTGAGCTGAAGCTTTTTGAAGATCAAAAAGATTCAATCAAGCTCACCTCGCTGGTTTCGGCGGTGGTCGATCGCGACACCCAAGAAAAAATCGACGTGGTCAAAAATCGCATGATCCGCAACTACGGCTACTGCGAAATCTGCTCGACCGACGTGCTCAACTTTGTCGCGTCGATCTTCGCCCGAGGCGACGTCAAAGAATAAGTCGCCTATCTCGTCGCTGATTTTTTCGGGAAAAAGCAGACGTTTTCGATCCCTTCGAAGTCAGCATCTTGGGTCCCCGACTTTGACACCGCGAGAAAGCTACTACTACTTGGTCGAGGCCTATCGCGAGGGCGCCAAGGTGAGACAGCGAACCTTGCTATCGCTTGGCCGCGTCAGACCTGACCGCGCTCGGCGTCAGGCTGGTCGCGCCTACATTGCTACCAAGCTCTCCTTGAGCGTTGTCTCCCCAGCACTTGACCGCGCCTGACGCTCACTAGTTGCAGGTGTAGCCGCCCATACCGGCAAAGGCGCGGCTGGCGCAGAAGCTGACGCCGTGCAGGCTGCAGCAGGCATCGAAAATATTGCTGCCGTGACAGTCGCTGGTGGTCTGGCAGGTGTGAGTCTGGCCGGTCAAGCTGGCGATGTTGAAAGTAAGCGGGCAGCGCGCTTGGCACTGTCCTTGGCCACTGACAGCGCCAGAGGAAACGTCGATCTGAAAGCAGCACTGCTGTCCGCGGCACTGATCGCTAGCAGTGCAACTGGTGGCAATCCCGGAGCAGCTGCCCGATGTCTCGCAAACGCCGCTTGCTTGCGAAAGACAGCAGACGTCGCCGCCAGAGCAACTGTCGCCGTTGCACGGCAGGCCGGGTGGCGGGGTCAAATCGGGCGCCGGCGTCAGATCGGGCAGCGTCGTCAAATCGGCCCTGGTCGCCAGATCGGGCACCACCGCCAGATCGTCGCCCGAGGACTGGTCGAGCCCCTCATCTAGGACGCTGAGATCGATTGCGGTCGCACTGTCGACCGCCGCCGCCATATCGACGGGCGCGGTGGTCATGTCAACTTCGGCGATCTTCATGTCGACTTGCGCGACGCTGGGAGACAAATCGGGCTCGAAAATGCCGCCATCGTCGCCTGGCTGGCCGGGATTGGAAAGATTTCGGGTACAAGCGAAAGCGAGAAGAACCGAACCGAGAAGTACTACACGCATGAATCAACTTTCCTTTACTGCAACTGCATCAAGCAACTGCGGTGGTTACTAGTTACACTGCACGCCCGGCAGAAGTGCAGCGGCGAGCGGCGACGAACAGAAATGAATGCCGCCGAACCCGCAGCAAGTATCAAACTTGACTGGCCCCAACACGGCATCGGTCGGGCAGTCGCTGTTGGTGTTGCACAGACGGGTCTGCACCGCCAAATTGTTGGTATCGAGCGAACCCTCGCAGGTCGCTTTGCAGCTGGCGCTGCCGCCGCGCAACATCAGATTGTTGACGCCGAAATCCTGGCCTGGCGCGTTCGAACTCGCGGTCAAATTGGCGCAGCAGATTTGGCCTGGGCACGCCTCCGGGCTGCCACATTCCGCTGCAATGCCACCGGAGCAGGCCTCTTTGGTGGTGCAAACCTGATCGGCGCCAGTGTCGGTCTTGGTGAGGCAGCAAACCTGATCGGCGGTGCAGGTACCGTTGCACAGCGCCGGGTATTCGATGGGAGTCATATCTCGTCCGCGCTCAAGATCATCCGGTACCGGCGCTGGCATATCCTTGGGCTCCTGCTCAGGTCCCATGTCGACGGCGCCGCCACCGGGGCCGGAGTTGTCGGTCATTTTCTGAACGGTATTGCCGGCGTTGGAACAGGCGGCGATCGCTACCACTGAACAAATCGTAAGAATTCGCTCGATTTTCATATCATTTTCCTCTGCTTTGACTCTGGCAGCTTGTAGCAGAAAAGAGGGTCCCATAACAAGAGGAAAATTCGGTATTAAATTGGCTACTTATGAGGCGCGACGGCGGCTGGTGCTGCGCACGTCGGCCAGCTCCGAGAAAAAGCGGATGGCGGTATCGACTCCGTTTTCGAGCGATTCGAACACCAGCGGCACGATGCCTGCGGCCTCAGAACGCAACACGTCGTAATAGCGTTGGCGTTCGATGCTGTGGATAATGACCGGCGGAAGCCCGTCGCGCATCAGCAACAGATTCATGAACAGTCGACCAACTTTGCCCGAATTTTTCGGCCACGGATAAACCGCCATAAACTGGTAGTGGGCGCGCGCCGCGCGCTCAATTGGATGCAGCATCTGGGTCTCGTCAAGCTCTATCCATTCGACCAGTTTGCGTAAGCGGACCGCAATTTTGTCGGGTTGCGCGATCTCGTGAAAATAGAGCCGGTGCAGCGGATTGTCCTTGCGAAACGGATTGCCGCGCTCGCCCTCGTCGGGTAGCAGCCAGGTGTGCAACTGCTTGAACAGCTCGATGGTAAACGGATTTTTGCGCCGCCCCTTCTTGTCGGGACGCTCTTGCGCCAGCTGGCGACCGAATTGGCGCGCCTTTTCGATCGCCGTCTTCTGATTTTTGATCTCCTCGTACATCGGAATCAGGGTGACGTCGGAAATGATCTTTTTGTCGATAGCGGCCTTGAGCTCGTGGTACGAGACCACCACCCCTTCGAGCGCGTTGTCGTGATAGATCCAGCTCTGGTCGAGCTTGTCGTCAAAGTCGGCAACGATCGCCGCCGGAGCGTGCGCACGCTGCTCGCGCAACTGTTCGATTTTTTGATCGAGGCTAGAAAACTTGTCCACCGTCTCCTCCAAGGCCACAAGCAATTTAATTTAGAAAGTTCCCCCACCAATCGCCAAACTTGAGAAATGCTAGCCCGAGCATAGCACGGCCGTCAAGTTAAGACATTGAAACATGTAGAGGTATTGGTAGATTGCATGAAATAAACGTAACTCAAATAACAACATTGCCGCAATATTGCCGCAATCGTTGAGGTCGGGCGCAGCCTTTTCAAGGCGCTACAGCAAGGAATCGGGCCAAAAACTTGACCTCGCAGCCAGGGAATGGCTTAACAGATAAGGTGGTTGTCGCACCTTTCTCACATCAAACTGTGATGCAAAGCGAGGTGGTGGCCCTGCTTGAGCCAGCACCTCAAGGCATCTATTGTGATGGCACGCTCGGTGGCGGCGGCCACGCCGAAGCAATTTTGGAATCGAGTCCGCCCACCTCTCGTCTGATTGGCATCGATCGGGATGAAGCCGCGCTCGACGCTGCGCGCAAGCGACTCGATCGTTTCGGCGATCGAGTCACGCTCGTACACGGTACCTTTTCGCAAGCGCCGAAAATCCTCGGTGACCTCGGCGCCATTCCATTAGATGGCATGGTGCTCGATCTCGGCGTCTCGTCGCCACAGTTCGATCAAAAAGAGCGCGGCTTCTCGTTTCGCCAGGAGGGGCCGCTTGACATGCGCATGGATCAGAGCTGCGGCGAGTCGGCGGCGGAACTAATAGAGCGAATCTCGGTGTACGACTTGGCGGTGGTGCTCAAGCGCTACGGTGAAGAGCGCTACGCTCGGCGCATCGCGCGTGCGATCAAAGAGGCGGTAGCTACAGAAGCACTGTCGACGACGACCGAGCTAGCGGCGCTGATCGCCGCCGCAGTGCCGACGCAGGAGCGACACAAAGATCCCGCCACCCGTACTTTTCAGGCGTTGCGCATCGTCGTCAACAACGAACTCGGCGAGCTCGAACAGTTTTTGCAAGACTTTCTTCCACTGTTCAAGCCGGGCGGACGGCTGGTGGTGATCGCCTTTCATTCGCTCGAAGACGTGCTCATCAAAAATCGTTTTCGTGATCTGGCTCGCGATCCTGGACTGCCAGCCGACATCGCCGCCTCGCTCGGCGTGCGCGATCGGGCAGAGGTGAGGCTGCTCACGCGCAAACCTGAGCGGCCCTCGGAAGAGGAAGTGGCGGGCAATCCGCGGGCGCGCTCGGCCCGCCTGCGCGCAGTGGAGAGAATGTGAAGAGCCGACAGCTGACAGCTGACAGCTGGCAGCCTGGTGGTATCGCGCTTCGCGCGATGTCTATTGTTGAAAAGGAGGGGACGGCGTTCGGTTGTTTGAAAGAAAGATCCAGGATTGTTTTGATCCCAAGCAGCTTCCGATCTGAAACTGTTGGCTGTTGGCTGTCAGCTGTTAGCCAGTCAAATTGGAGAGCTTCGTCGTGAAACAGTGGTTCGCCCCCATTAGGCGCCGCCCGGTGGCTTGGATGGCGTCGCTGATCGCCTCGGTCTGCGTGTTGGCCTTGGCCCACGTCTGGCTGCACTTGCAAATCATCGCGCTCGGCTATGACTTGTCGCGCGAACGCTGGCTCGAACATCAATTGAAAGAGCAACATGAACGATTGTCGCTTGAGCTCCGGGCGCGCATGGATCTTTCGCTGATGGAGCGCATCGCCAAGTCCGAGCTCGGAATGGTGGCGCCCGGCGCAGCCTCGATTCGGGTGGTCAAGATCAGACCCGAATCGGCAGCGCTGCAACCTCGGATAGAGCGGTGATTGTGACCCCAGCATTTGTGCCTTCGCGTTGGCTGCGGCTGCGATTGCTGCTGTCGATTTCACTGCTCGTCCTGTTGTTCACGCTCTACGGGTTCCGCGCCTACAGTCTGCAAGTGCGTCGCGCCGCTCATTTTAGAAACTTGGCCGAAGCCGAGTACGCGCGAGACATTGAGCTTGTGCCCGAGCGCGGCCGCATTCTTGATCGTCGCGGCGAAGTCCTGGCGGCTTCAATCGAAGTCGATTCGGTGCATTGCAACCCGCGCCTGGTCGGCAGCGCCGCATCCGAAGTCGCGCAAAAACTGGCGCCAATTTTGAAGATGGAGCGCAAAGATCTCGAGCGTCATTTCGCCGAGCCGCGCTATTTTAGCTGGCTCAAACGCCGGATTTCGCCCGACGAGGCGGCCCAGGTGCGAGCGCTGCAGCTGCCCGGCCTTTATATCGACAAAGAGGCGCGGCGCTACTATCCACATCGTTCGCTCGCTGGATCGCTTATCGGCTGGGCCGGCCTCGACGGTGTCGGGCAAGAGGGTATCGAGCTCAGCTACGATCGCGTCATGCGCGGCGAGCGCACCGAAGTCGCAAGCATTCAAGATGCTCTCGGCCGGCAGCTGTTACCGAGCGGGCTCGGCGACACCTCGGCGCAAAAGGGCCACGACGTTGAAACCACGCTCGATCGTTTTTTGCAATTTCGGCTCGAGCAAGCACTGACTGCCGGTGTCGTCGCCCACCACGCCAAGGCCGGCGTCGCCGTCGCGCTCGATGCGAAAAATGGCGAAATCTACGCGATGGCAGCGGTGCCGACGCTCAATCCCAACCAACCGAGCGCAGGACATTTGCATGGCGCGCGCAACCGCGCCGTGACCGATCCGTTTGAGCCAGGTTCGACGATGAAGACATTCACACTCGCCGGTGCGCTTGAAGCCAATGCGATCAAAGTAAATGACCATTGGTATTGCGAAAATGGTCATTTTCAAGTCGGGCCGGCGACCATTCACGACTCCGAGGCGATTGGCGATGCCACCACCTCAGAAGTGCTGTCGAAAAGTTCCAACATCTGCACCGCTAAGATTGCAGCGCGGCAGGGACGACAAAAGTTGCGCGACGTGCTGCTGCGATTTGGCTTCGCCAAGCCGACGGGAGTTGATTTGCCGGGTGAGCGCGCCGGACAGGTGCGCTCCTGGGAGCACATGGGGCCGGTGGAAACCGCGACCATGGCATTCGGGCAGGGGCTGACCGCCACACCTTTGCAAGTAGCGGCGGCGTATGCGGCGATCGCCAACGGCGGGGTTTGGCATCGACCACACATCTTGCGCCGCATCGTCGATCACGCCGGCAAGACTGTGTCCGAGAGCGAAATTGTCGAGCGCCAAGTGATTACGCCAGCGCTGAGCGAAACCATGCGCAAGATGCTGTTTGGTGTGACCCAACCGGGCGGCACCGCCGAGCATTTGCAAGTGCCGGGCTATAGCTTTGCCGGCAAGACCGGCACCGCTCAGAAAGTCGACCCGGCGACGCGAAAATATTCAAGTGATCACTGGGCGTCGTCGTTTGTCGGGTTTGCGCCACTTGCAAATCCGCGGTTGGTGCTGTTCGTGCTCATCGATGAGCCGCAGGGTGTGCATTTTGGCTCGATGGTGGCCGGCCCGGTGTTCGCCGAAGTCATGCTTGAGGCCATGCGATGGCTCGAAGTCGCGCCCGACCTGGCCGACAGCGCGAAAGTGGTCAAGGCGGAACCGGCGCCAAGTCCTTCTCTCGCGACGGGGGTGGCCGACAAAGCGCCGGCAGCAGAAGTGATCCGAGCGG
>JAHFDU010000353.1 GCA_023248835.1 Myxococcales bacterium
GTTCCTCCTTTTGTTTGTCCTCAAACAAACTCTCGAGGAGAACCGTGAGCTTTTCTACTATTAGAACCGCCTATCTCGTAAGTGATCGATAAGATCCAGGTTTTCGTTCATCGAAGTGATTGGCGGTCAGACGATCGGGCTCGCGTCGCATCGCGCGCCGGCAAAGTGGCCCCGCAAGCGCTCAAGGCGCTCGATCAGGCATTGTCGATTCATCTCGGGCTGCGCGAACCCTAAATATGTCGCAACCGTTCAGGCGCTTTACGCCCCGCTCGCCCTGAGCCTGTCGAAGGGCAGACTTGGATTGTTTCGCCCTTCGACTTCGCTTCGCTGCGCTCAGGGTGCACGGACTGGGGGCGTGAACGCTTACAACATATCTACCAAAGCCCGCGCGCCTGCAGCGGCGCGATGACAACTTTTTCCATTGTTCTCTTTTTTGAATGTTTCCTGGAGCGAGGTCACCAAATGTATTGAAAACGGACGATAAAACAGGAAACTACAACCCGATGGCGAACGAAAGACTAAAAATAGTGGCCTCACAACTGCCAGACCGAGTGCAGCTGCTCGAGCAATGCAAGGGTGGAAATCGCCAGGCGCAAGGGCAGTTTTACCATGCCTATCGCAGCGAAATCGCTCGTAATTTGCACCGGATTATGGGGCCGAACCGTCGTACCACCGAGCTTGAAGATGTGCTGCAGGACGTCTTTATGGAAGTATTTCGCTCGATTGCTAGCTTTCGCGGCGAAGCCCAGTTTACCACCTGGCTGTATCGAGTTTGCATCAATGTGGCGCTGCAGCGCATGCGCAAAGCCAAGCGGCTGCGCGAAATTCCCGCCGCCAAATTTGGCGACACGGTGTCGGAGGCGACGCCCGAGCGCAATTACACCGCGCGCTGCGAGATCGACGCGGTCTATCGACTGCTCGATCATTTGTCGGACAAGAAGCGGGTGGTGTTTATTTTGCACGAGATCGAAGGGCGGCAGCCACGAGAAATCGCCGAACTGGTCGGCGCGCCGGTGCTAACTGTGCGAACACGCTTACATTATGCGCGTAAGGAATTTTATGTGCTGGCCGCGTCGGATGACCATTTTGCCGGAACGAGAGGTGTCGCATGAAGTGCCTCCGCCCCCACGAGTGGGCCGATTTTGCGCGCGGCAATGTGTCGGTGTCGCGCTCGAGTCTGCAGGCCGACCATTTGCAGAGCTGTGCCGCTTGCCAAAAAGTGTTGCACCGAGTCGAAGCGGCTCAGCGCGCGCTCAAGGCGGTCGGCGATTTGCCGCCGCCGGAGCTCGGGAACATTCGTACCGAGGCCTCTTTGCGCTGGCGACAGCCGCCAGCGAGAACTCGTTTCTATTGGATGACCGGGCTCGGGCTGGCCGCCAGCACCGCGGCTTTGCTCCTGTTTTTTCATTACCACGCCGTTCCGAAACCTGTGCAACCGACGGTGATTGCGGCCATGCCGGCGCCGCCCGCTCCTTTCAACGCAGTGGTTACGCTCTTAAGCGGCGACGTCGAACTCGAACGCGGCGGGGTTTCGTCGCCTCTGTTGCCGACGGCGCTGATTGCTCAGGGCGATCGGCTGATGGCCAGTGGCTCAGCGCGCGTCGCGGTGCAATGGAGCGAGTTGGCGGGAGTATTGCTGAAAGGCGAGCCCAAAGGCGACCTGCGTTTCGAGAAACTGTCGCGGGAGATGCAGGCGCTGGCGCTACCGAATGGCCAGATCGACGTCCGGGTGTCGGCGACGACGGAGGCCGGCGAAACGCTGACGCTCACCACCGCACGCCATCTCGTTACCGTTCATTCAAGTTGGTTTGTGGTCGCCGCCGACTCCGAGAAAACCGTGATCGAAGTGCTCGAGGGCACGGTCGAGGTGACCGACCTTTCGAGCGGTACAACGACCACGCTGAGAGCGCCGGTCAGGGCGGTGTTTGGTCGCGGCCAAGAGCGCACCGAGCCGCTGTCGGCGCAACAGACCGCCAAATTGCGGGTGGCAAGCGAGTTCAATCTGCTCAAGTGGTCGCCCTCTTCTGCAGCGGGCCCACAGGCGCTTCTCGATAAAACCGGACTGCTCGACATCGACAGCACTCTCGAGGGCAACGTCTCTGTCGACGGAATTGGCCTCGGCCGATCGCCGCTGACGGTGCGCCGCCCGCTCGGCCGCCACTTTGTCGAATTTCAGCGCCCAGGCTATGGCACGCTGCGGCGCTGGATCGATGTCGGCAGAGAAACCGCGCCGATTCGCCTCACTCCATTGCCGTTGCCGCCGCCACCACCGGGCGATTTGCCGGCGGAGATGCAATCGATGGTAAAGGCTCGCTGGACCCACATTCGCGCCTGCTACGAGCGGCAGCTCAAGCGCGATCTTTCGCTTTCCGGCAGCGTTTCGATAAAAATTCGAATCGGCGAAGCGGGGCAGGTCACGGCTGCAAGCCTTGAGCATTCGACGCTCAAAGATGCGCAGGTGAGCGAGTGCCTGCTGCAAGAAGTGAAGGGATGGGCCTTCGCCAAAGGCCGCAATGCGACGCTGGTCTACCCATTCGTGTTTCGTGCAAGGTAGTATGCTGACAACCTACATGGCAGCTGCAATCGCATAGTGGCCACTGGCTTGCTGGCGATACAGAAGCAGCAGCTGGTTCGAAAACAGCACCACCGCAGGGGAGTCGGTAGCGGGACGAGCGGCAAGAATCGGTGACGCGCTGACGGCAAAATTGTAGCCGGAAAACGAGGCCGCGACGCCGCAGTTGGTGGTTGCGTCGCTGCTCGCAGTGGCGCGCGTAAGAGTGGCGCCGAAGTAGAGATCGGTACGATTGCGACCGGTGGGCGTCTTCTCAAGGCGGGCAAATGGTCGCCCAATTTCAATCGCGTAAGGAGCGCCTGCGAGCATTGGATCGCGCACAGCGGTACTCGGATTGCCGTCGAGGCGGCTAAAGGTCGGGACGCTTCTTGTTTCGAGATCGGTGAACGCCGCTTCGGCCGCCCACACCGCACCAGCAGCGGAATAGTACAGTCGCACCCGATCGCCATCGCGAACCGCCGAAGGAAAGTGCAGCGAGTCGCCCTCTCCTGCGTGATTGGCGGTGAGCACTGGCGCTTCGGCTTTTTGCCAAGTTTTTCCATCCGCCGACGTGGCCAGGCCAATCGCATCTCCCGCTGCGTAAAACAAAAACCAGGGACTGCCTGCCAGTACCGTTGGTGAGCGGACTTGCCCCTGCTCCCAATCCTGGTCGGCCTCGAGCGCACGCTCGGGCGATGAAAAGCCGTCGGCCAATTTCTGCATCTGTGTGTGCACGATGGTGACCGCTTGTGCACGCACGCTGGTGAGCCATAGCTCGACCGCCCCTTTTTGCATCAGCGGGGCTGGATCGTCGAAATCAGTTCCCAAGGCCGAGAGCACCACCGGTGCATCGATCCGATCACCCGGCATCGGCTCAAGCGGCGTGAAGGGGGCGGTTCCGGACGACGGCAAATTTCCCTCCGGCGTCGCCACAGAGCCGAGCGCACCGCAACCACAAAGGAACGCCAGCGCCCACAGCGTACGCCTCACAACCGCTCACCCTGAGCGAAGCGTCCTTCGACAGGCTCAGGACGTACGGGGGACCGACCATGCTGAGCGAAGTCGAAGCACAGGCTCAGGACGAGCGGAATGAACAGGACGAGCGGAATGAAGCTGCGATTGCCGTCGACCAGCGCCGCGCTTGCTCTCATGGGAAGCGGCTCCGGATCATCAGACCAAGCTGCAACACCTCTCCGGCCGAAACCACATCGCCGACGCGGTCGACCGGATCGAGCTTACGGTGGGCGCGTTCGGGCAGCAGCGTCAGGCCGAGATTGGCGTCGAGCACCAGCGGCAAGAGGAGAATTCGACCAGGGCGCAACTCGATGCCACAGCCGAGCGAAAAATGGTGTTTGTCATTGTCAAAAAGATTGGACTCGCCCGACTGCTCTGGCGCCGGTGAGGGCTCGTAGGCATAGCCCGATCGAACATCGATAGCGAGGCGCCGCCGGTCATAGACGTGGGCTTCGACGCCGAGTCGCGGGATCACAATGTCGTGAAAACCGGGTGTCGGATAGCTGGGCGGAGGCGGCAGGTGCACTTGGCTATTGAACTGACCCAGATCGTACTCGAGGGTGGTCTTGGATGCCGCCGAAGGAAATTCGCTCCAGCGTAAGTACTCGAGGTCGACCGCCACCAGAAGATTCTTGAGTGCGCGCAGCGACAGTCCAAAGGTCAATT
>JAHFDU010000354.1 GCA_023248835.1 Myxococcales bacterium
CGCCATCGCCGAGTCCTGCCACAGCCGTTGCAAGTAAACGTCGGCTATCGTCAGCGTTGCCAAAGGAAGCAGTGCAAGCATTCGCCGAGCCTACCACCACCGTCACTGCCTGCGGTACTTGCCGTAAAACCTTCCGAAAATCCGATCCGCGCTGTCGGCTGTAGGCTATCGGCTGTGAGCTTCTTAAGCGTCGCAGGCGAGCAGAATGACGGTGATGTTGTCGACGCCGCCGGAGCGATTGGCCTGATCGACGAGCGTCGCCACCGCTTTTTCCAAGTCGCCTTCGGCCTCGTGCACAATCTCGACCATCTTTTTGTCGTCGACCATGCCGGAAAGGCCGTCGCAGCAGAGCAAAAACGTATCGCCGCCACGAATGAGATCGTGGCGAATGTCGACCTGCACGCAGTCCCGCATGCCGAGCGCGCGCGTGATCACATTCTTGTGCGGAAAATTGCGCTGCTCCTCTTCCGTCATGTCGGGCTTGGCTTCCTTGTAGTCTTCGAGCAGCGAATGGTCGCGCGTCATTTGGTCGATGCTGTCGCCGCGGATGCGATAGCCGCGCGAGTCGCCGACGTGAGCGAAATAGACGGTGTCGCCCGAGACCAAACAGCTCACCACCGTGGTGCCCATGTTCTTACAGCGTGGATCTTTGGCCGCCGCTTCGTGAATGCGCCAATTGGCTAGCTTGACTCCGCACACCAGTCGGTTCTCGACGTAAGAGAGCTGGCGATCCATCTTGTAGGGCCAGGTCGCGTCTTCATCTTTGGTGCGTTGATAAAACTCGCTCAAGGTCTCGCAAGCAAGCTTGGAAGCAACCTCGCCCATCGCATGGCCACCCATGCCATCGGCGACAACGAACAGCTGTTCATCCTCAATCAGCGAGAAATAGTCCTCGTTGTGGGTGCGTTTCATCCCAACGTCAGTCTTGGCAGCGTAGCGGATTTTCATGACCGGTTGCGGCGACGAGACCGCAGTTTCCATCGAAAAACAATACCAAGGTCGGCTCGAAAGTCAAAGCACCCTTCGATGTCCTTCGACATAAACTCAGGGCAGACTCAAGGATCGTCAGCCGAGGGATTGTATTGCAAGTCTTTACAATCACGTATCGGGGATACTTATTGTGCCGACATCGTAGATGGGTTATACCGCTCGAACGTAGCGAGGAGCCTAGCCATGCCGATCAAAAAATCCAATCTATTTCACGCGGTGGTGATGGTCGGTTGCACCATGTTCGGCTGTGGTGACGCGAAAATGGACGGTGAGAATGGCAACGCACCAACCCCCGCCTCTACCGGAACCCCGGTAGATCTGTCGCAGCCTCGTGCGGCAGATCCTGACCTCAGCCCGGGGGCTTCACCCGAGGATCTCGGGGAGCCGCAGGGCGACGCCGCGACCAACGATCTCGGTCCCGACATGCGCGATCATCGTGACGGTTTCCATCCCACGAAGTAGTTCTGCCAGCGCATCGATTGAACCTTGGTCAAGCCAAGGCAGATGGCAGGGCGCGCTGACCAGCCGGCCGTTAGCGCTCGACGATCCCGCCATCGACCAACTTTCTCCTTTGGCAAGGCAAGAGCTCGGGGTGCATTGGCTTGAGCGCGCGGCCTCGGAACGGCGGGTTGGCGACTCGTTTGCACTGGTGGCGAACGCACTCACTGCTCTGCATGCACCCGACGAACTCACCGCCCTGGCTCGACGCGCCGTCGACGACGAAGTTCGTCATCAAGGACTTTCGTTTTTGGTGGCGCAGCGTTTTTTTGGCCATCCGATCGCGCCGCCTGCGCGATTGCCATTTGCTCCACCCGCACACCGCAATGCTTCACCGTCGCTGCGCCATCGCTTGCACATCCTCGGGCAGTGCGCACTCAATGAGACCAGCGCCACCGCCGTACTCGAAGCTTCGCTGGCAGAAGCCACTGGAGCTCTGGCCAAGAGTGCGCTGCGCGAACTACTTGCCGACGAAGTCGAACACGCCCGCATCGGCTGGGGATTTCTCGGCACGCTCAGTGCAGAAGAACGTGCTGCAGTACAGCCGTGGTTGTTCGCGCTGGTGCATGGCAACATGCGCACCTGGCGCGACACCGAGCGCGCCTATCCGAGCGACGATTCTTTGGTGGCGCACGGAGCGATCAGCCGCTCGCTGCTCGAGAGGGCGCTGCAATTGGCGTTGCGCGACCTCATTATTCCGGGATTCAAACAACTTGGCTTTGACACTGCAGAGATTGAACGTTGGGCACAAGCGGGCGCGCCCACCGACGGCAGTTTCGTTCCGCAGGAGACCGCATGATGAATCGCGCAATCGTAACCGTCCCGCTCGCCCTGAGCCTCCTGAGCCCCTGCCGAAGGGCGAAGGGCAGACTTCGATTGTATCGCCCTTCAACTTCGCTGCGTTCCGCTCTGGGTGCACGGGCTGCGACGGCTCTACCACTGCCATGTGCCTGATCACGTCCAGGGCGGCATGGTCGGGCACTACATCGTCTCGCCGTAGGATCCTTCAGTGAACATCGAATCGATATCGGCGCTGTTGGCGGCGACGGTCACACTGGCGATCGGCGCCTCGGTGCTGCTGCGCGATCGCAGCCGCAAATCTTACGTCCGCTTTGCGGTGTTGTGTGGGGTGCTCGGTGCTTGGCACGCTGCTCGCGTGCTTTACTTGGCGTTGCATTCGGAACACGCCTATCTCGGCTCGCTTTTCGTCGCTGCCAGCATGCCGTTTTTCTCGCTACGTTTTTTTCGCGCCTTTCTCATCGATGAGCGCGCCACCACTGCTGCGCCACGCTGGATGGTGGTAGGTGCGGCGCTGCCGATTGCGGCAACGACATTTGCCTTGGTTTTTCGGCAGCCCGGGCTGGTCCACTCCTGGCAGTTTACTTGGCCGCTCGGTGGTTATGTTTTTTTGGGACTTGGCGCATCGCTCGGCCTGGTCTATCGCGAGTCTCGCCGCACCCTCGATTCGGTCGAGAAACAGCGACTTTTTTACCTACTGGTGGGCGGCATCCTGGCGCTCGGGTCTTCGGCGCTGGAATTTCTGGCTCCGGCGTTTGGCAACGTGCCGGCGATCATCTACATCTATTTTCTGTCGCAAACGCTGTTGCGCTTTCGCTTGCTCGACCTCAACGAACTGCTCGGCAAAATGATTGTGCTCGCCGTCCTGGTGCTGATTCTGTCGGCCATCTATGCCGTGCTGGTGAGTTGGGTCTCTGACCGGCAGCCCAACATTTTCTTTTTCAACACCCTGGTCGCCTCTTTTATCGTGCTGATTCTTTTTGAACCGCTGCGCAACTTGCTCGAGGGCCGGATCGAAAAATGGATGCTCTACGAGCAACACGAGCTCAAGTTGCGGCTCAGCGAGCTGCGGACTGCGTTGACCAGCGTCATCGACATCCGCGACGCGGCGCGGCTCACCATCGATCGGCTTTCGCAGTCGCAGCGCGCCAGCCACGCCGCTTTCTATCTTGTCGATGCCGAAGGCGCCGGCTACGATTTGATTGCCCACTTCGGCACCCGCCCAGTCGAGCGCATCGACGCCGCGATACGCCGGCCATTTTTCGAGCGGCTGATGGCGCAGCGCGGGCCGATTTCTTTCGCTGAGCTCGAGCGTGAACAGACCTCGCGCACCACCCCGGCAGAGAGTGAAGTCATCGATCTGATTGCGCGAACGCTCGACGAGATGCAAGCGGCACTGTGCCTACCGATCGTCGCCGACGAACAGCTGGTGGCACTGTGCGTCCTGCGCGATGAACGGCTGCGCGAAGCCTATTCGACCGACGAGATCGATCTATTCCGCGGCCTCGGCGCTCAACTCGGCATCACCATTCAAAATTCAAAGTTGTACGAACGCATGAAAGAGCGTGATCGCTTGGCTGCGCTCGGCGAGATGGCGGCCGGCCTGGCACACGAGATTCGCAACCCGCTCGGCGCGATCAAAGGGGCCGCGCAATTGCTGCTTTCTGCGGGTGATGGTGCCGCCGGCGCGCCCGCCGACGGACGGGAATTCTTGTCGATCATCGTCGAGGAGACCAATCGCCTAAACCGCGTGGTTTCGCAGTTTTTGGACTACGCTCGACCATTTCGTGGCGCCGACGAAGCGGTCGAGATCAACGACGTGGTCAGACGCACCGCCCAACTGGTGACACCGCCCGCTGCTCCGGGTGATGCGGCAGTGCCAGTAGAGATCTGTTTAGTGCTCGCCGCTGAGCTGCCGCCAGTGAAAGGCGATTCGGAACAG
>JAHFDU010000355.1 GCA_023248835.1 Myxococcales bacterium
CTTTGGTGTCGGTAGAAAAAACAGAAAAAACAAAGGCGCTACTAGAAAAATGCGCAGAGGGGAAAGTTTGTGCTTGACGCCAACGCCACTTCATACTCGTGGGCGTGAAACGAAATCCGCACTCTTTACCGACGGCGGCACAAGACACATGTGGCGACTCAAAACACACACCACATCGAAAATACACCGTCGCGTCATTTTCCTACAGCACATGGCCGCTTTCCGTCTCGGATTCGCCTACGCCTACGCCCACGCCCACGATAAATCTGACGGATGCGGATCTTCAGATTTTCCCGGCCGTCCGGTAGCGGCCACCGGGCGCGCGCAAGACGAGTCCTTCGATCTCGAGCTCGGCCAGTAGACGCGCACAATCAGCAAACGGAATCTTGCTCCGCGCCGACAGCTCCATCAGATCCTGCGGTTTGTCGTCGAGAAATTGAGTCAGCGGGTGACCGGGCGGCAAACTGCGGCGAACCGGCGCCTGCCCGCGGATGCAGTCGATAAGCTCCGACGGCTTGAGAATCGACGTCGCACCCTGGCTGAGCAGCGCTTGCGCGCCTGGACTTCCTGGTCGTGCCGCGATTTTCTTGCCCATCCGCAGCGCCGCGCGCGTGGTGTGCAGGGTGCCAGAATGGCTGCTCGCCTCGACCACCACCACCCAATCGCACAGCGCCGCGATCAATTGATTGCGCGCCGGAAATGTCCATCGGCAAGGCGCCTGCCCTGGGGGAAACGGCGTCAGCAGCGCGCCGCCCGCTGCGACAATTTCATCGAACAGCTTGCGATGGCGCTGCGGATAAACCACATCGATACCAGTGCCGAGCACCGCCACCGTCGCGCCTTTTCCAGACAATGCACCACGATGGGCCGCGGCAGCGATGCCGAGCGCGCCGCCGGAAATCACGTCAATTTTAGCCTCGGCAAGCAGCTGTGCCAGCGCAAACGCAAACTCCTGCCCTTCGCTCGAGGCTGCGCGTGCCCCGACGATGGCCACGGAGCCTGGCTGCGGACGCCAAGCTCCGCGCTGCCACAGCCGCGACGGCGCTTCGTGCCAAGCGTGTGCCTTCGGCGGGTAGCCAGGATGATCGCGATCAAGAATTTGCGGGCGGTGTTTGTGCAATCGACCAAGGTTATCGGCCGCGACACGGCAAAGTTGCTTACTGACGTCGGATTTTTTTCAAGAATTCGATCACCTTTTGATATTGAATACCGCGCGACCGCGCGTGATCTCAAGACTTGCGTCGTATCCTAACGAATCGTTGCGAAATTTCTCGAGTGCACGGGTCAGTTCATCGCCTGCCAGCGGCAGCGGACGAAAATGGACGCGATCATTTTGCACCGCCAGCGGAATCATCTCGATGCGATCAATTTTGTTTCCGTCCGGCCGCGCGCTGGCGTGCACCTCCGCCAGCCAACCGTAGTCAAGTTCAGGATGGCCGGGCGTGCCGAAAACGTAATTGCCGAGGCTTAGCAAAATCGGTTTTCCGCGATGGAGCATGGCGGGATGCGCGACGTGGGGGTGATGATCCACCACCAAGTCAGCACCGAGATCGATGGCCCGCTTTGACCAAGTAATCGTCGACGGCAACGGTGGTTGATAGTTATAGCCAATGTGCAAACTGACGATCAGCACGTCAACTTGCGGACGCAGCCGCGCGATGTCCTCTTTTAGCGATCGCTCGGTCAGCGGCGCGGCACCGCCCGAATGCGCTCCGGCGAACAGTCGCACGTAGGTGCGCCACAGGATCTGGTTTTCGCAATAGGCCAAAAGCCCAAAGCGAATGTTGCCAACGGTAATGATGGCGCCACGCCGCGCCTCAGCGAGATTTTCGCCGCCACCGATTGCAACCAAGCCATTTTTTTCGACCAACGAGATGGTGTCGCCAAGACCGTCGGTGCCGTAATCGACGGCGTGATTGTTGGCCAGCGTCACGATGTCGATGCCGGCCCACGCCAGCGCACGCGCCGATTCCGGCGGCGCCCGATAGATATAGTCTTTGTAGAGCGGAAATCGAGTCCCGCCGGCAGTGATCGGCGCCTCCAAATTGACAATGGCAACATCGGCATCGCGCATCAGATCGACGGTGAGCGAAAACGGGTACTGGTAGCCGTAAAACTCTAAAGTGTGCTCGGCCGCGTCAATCTCCCCGGTGTCGCCGCCAAAAAAAAGCGTCGCCTCGCCCGGAACTGCAGCTTCACGCGTCAGCTGTTTCGGCGCGCGCGGAACAACCTGCGGCTCGTACAGCATCGAGACCCCGACATACAAACCCACCGCAGCAAGAAACGGTAGTGGCAGCAACTTTCGATATGCGTTCACGCTCCCCCCTTCCGTGCACCCTGAGCGAAGCGTAGCGAAGTCGAAGGGCGAATCAATCGAAGTCTGCCCTTCGACAGGCTCAGGGCGAGCGGGGTAAACTTTCGCAAATTTTTCCGGCGCATGCGTACGATTCAAACTCGCTGGGGGAGACCATCTTCGCCGACCACAGTCGTTTCGATCAGGTCAGCGCGTGGAGGCCGCCAGTGCCACGATCGTTTTCCCGGCAGATAACCAAGATGGCGCAGCACGACAGCAGCAACACCCGCTCCCCACATCGGCACGACCGGCGCTTCGAGTCTCGATCTCAGCAGCCGCAACACTGCTGTCATCGCCGCGCTCGCGGTCGGAAACTCTCCATATTTTGCATTCTCGTCGTCGATTACCGCCCAAGTCGGATCTTCTTCTTGAATCGAAAAAGTGTTTGGCAGTGCGTCCGAACAGTGGCGATTCTTTCCGTACAATACCGGCACTGGCCAACTTCGCCCCTCCATGATGCCGGCCAGCTGTCGACGACGGGGAGGCCGTGAACAGCGCAGCATCTTGCGAAAGCGCGCGTCCTCGAATGCCTGCAGCTCGACCCGATCGTACACAGCTCGGCCATGTTTCCACAGCCACGACTCAAAGGGCCCAGCGGCAATTTGCGACAGAACATCATCGCTGCTGGCGATTCGCACCAGTTCAAGAATCACTGGCCACGCATCAGACAGATCCAGGATCGCCTCATTCGCATCCACGAGGGTTTCGATGTCGCCGTTTCGGCTCTCGATCCAATTCAGCGCCAGTCGCGCTACGTCGCTCATGTGCACGTGGCAATATTGCCCGAGGTTGCAAGAAATTGCCCCACAGCAACCGGCATACCGTGGAGCAACAAATTCAGAGTACGCAGCACTTCGATCCGGTCCACACCATTCCCGATCGGTTCGCACATCCAGAGAAAGTACCGTCTGTGCAATTCGTGGCCCCGTGCACACAACACACTGTACCGGTCCAAAACACACCGCTATCCGAACGGTTGGCGCATCCCGAGAAAGTCCCGTCAACGCACTGAGCCGTGGCTTCGATGCAGCACTTAGTGCCGGTCCAGTGCATCCCTTGATTTTGTAGATTTGCACAGCCGCTGAAAGTGCCATCGACGCATTGGGTCACGTTGTCAACACAACATTGTGATCCGGTCCATGTCATTCCCGACTGGTTTGCACAGCCAGAGAAGGTGCCACTGGTGCAAACTGTCTTACCCATTTTTTCGCATTGGCCCATTGAGTTACACGTCCCACTCTGACACGACCCGCATGATTGTCCGCAAACGGGATCCGGACCGCAAACACGTTGAGAGCAGCTAGGGGTGCACCCGCCTGGGCTACATTTTCCGCCCTGACAGCCACTTGCGCAATTTGCGTCGATTGGTGGATACGAACAGGAGCCGTTGCTGCAGATTCCTGACGGTGAAAATGTTCGCAGCGTGTTTCCGTTTAGGCAGGACGTCGCTGGAGGACTACTACAGGTGATCTGGTTGCAAGAAACTCCGCTGTCCATGAAATCGCTGGTTGCAGGCTCGGGCAATGAACTACACGCCGCCACTGATACCAAAACCAAAACACCACCAACCCAAAGCCGACCTAAACGCATCGCATCCTCCAATGGAAACCGCTTCATAAGCTAATTCCGGAGGGACTGTCAAATCCGTCAAAAAAAATGCACGCGTTCATCGCGAAAAACGAGAATTGGGCTAAATGCAGTGGAATACCGATGGGATCAGGGATCGTGAATCCAGCTCATCTGCGAGTGAGTTCATCGTAAAGGGCCATGATTTTCCGCACGATCGGGCCGGGTTTGCCGGTGCCGATTTCAGTGTCGTCGACGCGGACAATCGGCAACAGGCCGCGGACGGAACTGGTCAGCAGCATTTC
>JAHFDU010000356.1 GCA_023248835.1 Myxococcales bacterium
TGAGTGCGGTGAAAGGTCCTACACTGCAATCCATCTATTTAATATAACTTATGTTTTTAGCATACCCTCAAGCCCAATCGCGTGCCTTTCCTCGACGGTGAGCGGTTTTTTTTATCTCCGTCGACGAGCAACTGTGGAAAACAGTTGGCAAGAAAATTTGCCCACTCAGGACAACTACTCTATCCTACATGTAGGACAACTATTTCAGGAGCGAGGTCGACCATGGAAATCACTGCCGGCGCTTCCCGTTCGACGTTCTCAGACAAGCGGCTGGAAAGGCGCGTTCCGATCGATATTCTGCTCAACAAATACGTCGATGGCGAGCCGCACACCTGCCGCGCCGTCAATTTGTCCCACGGCGGCATGCTGCTCTATCGCATTTTTGAGCCGGTTTTTTCCGCCGAGGTCGCAAGCAAACCGGTCTCGATCGAATTTCAGCTGCCCGGCAATCCCCACGTGCTGCGAATGGACGGAGTGGTCCTGAGCGAGTACCCGGCTGCGCGCGCCCATGGCGTGCGCTTCACTCACGTCTCAGCCGAGGATCGCGATCTTATCGATCGTTACCTTGCAGCGGATCGCGTCGATATCGCGCTCGCCCAGATTGGAACATAGCGAGACAGACCTGCCTGGAAGATCTGGATCGTCTGGGAGCCGGTCTCCAAGATGCCGCTGGCGATACGCATCCCAGCCCCAGCCCATTCCCTATCCGCACCCGCATCCCTGCCCCTCGACCGAGTCCGAATCCCTCGCCGCGACCGTCGCCCAATCCTGGACTCCGAATCCCTGTAGTCATGGTTGAGTTATCGTCAGATCATTCGGAAACGTTGCGTCGTAAGCGACCGCCGAGCATACTCGCATGATGCCGCGCCTGTTTTCTTTCTTGGTGTTCTTTTCGATCGCGACCGGCATTGTTGGTGGCTTGCACTATTTTCTTTGGTTGCGCTTGGTCCGAGACACTGGCCTTCATGGCACCGCCCGAACCGCCGCGACCGCGGCGCTGGTGGTGCTGGCGCTCAGCATTCCGCTCTCATTTGTCGCGATGCGCACGTTGCCGCGTGCGCTTGGAAAATTCCTGTTTTGGCCGATGTACCTCTGGATGGGGTTTCTGTTGCTCGGCTTTTTCACTCTGCTGGCTGTCTATTTTGTGCGCACCCTGTCGTTTTGGATCGGGGCGGCACCTGATCTGGAGCGTCGACAGTTTCTGATCCGCTGGTCGAGTGCGCTCGGCGGTGCGATGGCGGCGCTGCTCGGCGGCTACGCACTGGTGAGAGGTCGCAGTCTGCCTGCGGTCAAGAAAATTGAAGTGGCGCTCAAGCGGCTGCCGCGAACGCTCGACGGTATCACCATTGTGCAGCTGACCGACGTGCACATCGGCCCGACGCTGGGGCGCGAATTTGTGGAAGCGTTGGTGGAACGCACCAACGCGCTTTTGCCCGACGTCATCGCGATCACTGGCGATCTGATCGACGGATCGGTGGCCGAACTGAGCGACGCGGTGGCGCCGCTTGGACAGTTGCGCGCTCGACATGGCGTCTTTTTCGTCACCGGCAATCACGAATACTATTCTGGCGTCGACGGTTGGATCGACGAACTGCGGCGGCTTGGCATTCGAGTGCTGAGCAACGAGCGCGTCGCCATCGGCAACGAGGCTCAATTTGATCTGGTGGGCATCGACGACCTAAGCGCGTTCGGCGACGGTCACCGCCCTGATTTGCCGGGCGCGCTGGCAGGGCGCGACGCGACACGCGAGCTGGTGCTGCTCGCCCATCAACCGCGCGTCATGAAGCAGGCGGTGGCGCACGGCGTCGGACTGCAGCTGTCGGGTCACACTCATGGCGGCCAGATCTGGCCGTGGAACTATTTTGTTTATTTGCAGCAACCCTTCGTGGTCGGACTGCATGCCGTCGGGGACACCCAGATCTACGTCAGTCCTGGCACCGGGTATTGGGGGCCGCCGATGCGACTCGGATCGCGCGCCGAAATCACCCAAGTTGTGTTGCGAAGTGCATGGGGTTAGAGCGCGCGCAGTTGCAGCAGCACCGTTTTCGTTTGCCTGGCATCGCCAGCGATCGGCGCGGCATCGTGCTCGGCAAATCGGCGTTAATTGCGCTGCCGTCTTTTGACCGACTGGCGGCTTTTTTTCGGCTGTTTTTGGCCGAATCGCCGCTCGACGATTTGCTGTCATTGCAGGTATTCGAGGTGCGCTCCGGCGTCGGCGGGAGACAGTATGTGGTGCTGTTTCAGCCAAGCTCGAGCGAGCTTTGCGATCGCGTCACGCGCATCGGTCAGCTTTGTGGCGGCACCGTGTTTACCGGAGCCGAACGCCATTTTGTCAAGTACCGTGACAGCGCTTCTCCGATTGGCTACGACATCGCTGCGCTTTGCACCGATCCGGCCGACTTTGTGCTCTATCGCGAAACCTCGACGCAGCTATTGAACAAGAACAGTGAACTCAGGTTTTCCGATTTTGCGCTCCGTCTCGAACTTGAAGCCGATCGCAGCGATGTCTCGACCGATGGCGCACAGTTTTTCGCGGTTCGTCTCGGGCTTTCGCGCAACCTACTTGGTTATCTCGAGCGCAACCAGATCGAGACTTCGGCGGCGCTGCTGCAGCGCTCGAGCAGCGCATTTGTCGAAGATCGATCGCAGCTGCTGGTGCGGGTCGAGCGCTTGCCGCCGCGCATGAACGCGCTGTTCGCTCGTCTTCCGGGTGTCACACGTTATCGTGCGGTGAGCGAGAACATTTTGGTCGAGGTGGGATTTCGCCATCCTTTTGCGCTCGACCGGTGCGCCACTGCACTTGGGCAAGAACGTTTCTATCTACTGTCTCAAGCGGGTGTCGAAGTGCTGCCGCAGCGCCCACAGCTAACGCCAGGACGAGATCTGCTCTTTGGTGCGGCACCGGTGCGGGTTGTGCCGGCGGTGACGGCGGGCGCATCAACGCGCCTGTCCGTGGCAGAAATTGCGTTGCGGCTGCGCCCGTCCACGCATAGCGATCGAGCAAAGGCCACCCTCATACCCTGGTCGGCGCTCGAAGCGCTCCGCCGATACGCCTACTTGTGCACGCCGGCAATGCTGGATGGTCATCTCGTCGGTGCATTTGCTGAGGGGTTGGTGGTAGTGGCGAACGATGGACTCGATCTGCCGCTCGAACGGCTGTTCGGCGAAGCCGCTCCAGGTGTTTTTGTTCCGATCGGTCGGGTACTTGAGCCGCGCCCGAGTCCAGCGTTGCTGGTCGAAAAGGTTGGCGGCACCGACGAGCGTTTGGTGCTATTCATCGACGACGACCACGTGGTCGGCTTACCGCGTTCGTCCTTTGCGCCGCTCGGTCGCGCGTTTTTGAGTCGGATCGATCCGCTGCCAGCGCTGCCAGACGAAGGACTCGGGCCACTTGAAGAGATCGGTGAAGTGCAGATCGTCAACACTGATCTAGGCGCCTTTCCGCTGTGGGGTTTTCGCGGCGAGCAACCCAAGTGACCAGCCCCGATCTGTGGCTACAGAGTTTCTTGAGGCCATTGGTCGGAGGAGGCGAGGTGCAGGTGGGCACGCCGCTCGGAAGATCGGCGGTCGATGCGCTCCTGAGCGCCGACAGCTCAGCCGATGGGCGCATGCTTGAACTTGCGCGTTCGCGCGTTGCTCGCGATCTAGTGCCGACACCACCCCTGTTTGAACTCGACGAGAGCGATGTGCGCATCGGCATTGCGCTGAATAATTTGCTCTCGATGCAGCATCCGCGCGCCCGCCACGGCGTCTTTCGGCGGCGCCTTTCCGAGGTGCGCGATGTTTCGCTCAGGCTAATTGGAGAGTTGCCGGCGCCTGAAGATGCCGGCGCGCTGCTCAGGCGCCACACACTGTTACATCAACTTTCCGCGATCAAAAGACGCGACACCAAAGTTCGCTTCTGGCTCGGCCAGCGCGACTATATTGGCGCTGAGCCGCCGCCTCGTCTGCTGTGGTGGAAACAGTTACGGCGCGTCGCTGTGGAGACGAACACTTTGTCGCTTTCGGATCTGCTGTCCGACGGCGATCAGCCGCTCTATCAGGCGCTCAAGGTCGCTTCGCCACCCGGACTGTTGCTTTGGCCGACGGCAGGTTTTGATCTCGAACCGCTGGCTCGCTATCTGCTACTGCCAACCATCGCGCGTGCCGCCGCGTTCAGCCACCGTCAGCGCATTGCCGAAGTTGCTCCACCGTTGGCGCGCGCCACCATAGCGCT
>JAHFDU010000357.1 GCA_023248835.1 Myxococcales bacterium
TTTTCAACCACGCCGCCCATCATTTCAAGACCAAGCGACAGCGGGACCACATCAAGTAGCAGCACGTCTTCGCGCGGCCCAGTTCCAGCAAGCAGATCAGCTTGAATGGCGGCACCGAGAGCAACCACTTCGTCGGGATTGATGTCGGCAAGCGGCTCCTGCTTGAAAAGATCGCGCACAAATCTGCGCACCAGCGGAGTACGAGTGGCGCCACCGACGAGGATGACCCCGTCGAGATTTTCCGGCTTGAGTTCAGCGTCGCGCAGCGCGCGGCGACAGGCGGTGCCGGTACGGGTGACAATCGCCTCTATCGCCTGCTCAAATTCACCCCGCGTCAGGTGGACATCGCCGTCCACGATTTCGGTTTGATCGGTGAGCGCATGTTTACATCGACGTGCGTCCTGCAACAACTTGCGCTGCTCCGAAGCGTCGACAATGTCGGATAACCCGCGCTTGCTCACCAACAAGCTGGCAAGCGCGCGATCGAAATCGTCGCCGCCGAGCGCAGTGTCGCCCGCAGTCGATTTCACCTCGAAGACACCACCCGACAATTTCAAAATCGAAATATCGAACGTGCCGCCGCCGAGATCATAGACGGCAAAGGTGCCCTGCGATTTCTTGTCGAGGCCGTAGGCAAGTGCGGCAGCGGTCGGTTCATTGACCAGTCGCAACACCTCAAGTCCGGCCAAACGTCCGGCGTCCTTGGTGGCCTGACGTTGCGCATCGTCGAAATAGGCGGGCACGGTAATCACTGCGCCGTCAAGCGGACCACCGAGGGCGGCCTCTGCGCGCTGTTTGAGCACACGCAGAATCTCGGCCGAAACTTCTATAGGCGTGACCTCGCGCTTGCCAGCGACGACGAATTTCGTCAGTGAACTTTCTGAAGCTGCAAATTGATAAGGCGTGAAGCGCCTCTTCGCCTCCGCATCTTTGGGCCCGCGGCCCATGAATCGCTTGACCGAGACGATGGTGTCTTTGGGATACTGGCTAGCAAAGTTCAGCGCATCGGATCCAACCGATACTCCTTGCTCTTGATAGCGAACCGCAGACGGCAAAAGCGTCTGTCCTTGCGCATCGGTCAAACAGGCGGGACGGCCATCCTGCACAACTGCGACCAGCGAATGGGTCGTGCCCAGATCGATACCAACCGCGCGTCCTTTACAGGCGCCTTTCTTTGCCGACTCTCCCGGCTCGGCGATCTCAAACAGTCCACCCGCCATCAGACTAGCTCCTCTTTCGCAATTTCATGTTCTGTCACTGCGTCGAGAAAGCGGTCATAGTAGCGCAGTTCGATCAGCGACTCTGCCACCGAGCGAAGAGAAGATCGATCCCCTTTTTCGTAGGAAAAAAAGCCACTGTCGACTCGCAATAGCGCCCGTTCGCGTCGCCCGTCCACGTCGGCGGTAAGCATCTTGATCTGCTTTTCATTTTGTGACGCCCGGGCCTCTTCGAGCGCCTCACGCAACTCCAGAATGTCGAGCAGCAAACCTTGATCGACGCTCACCCGAGAAGGCGACTTGTCGTCGGAAATATCGACCCCCTCGAGGCCGAGTAGATAATGAGCGCGCCGAGAATCACTCTTCAGCGTCCGATAGGCGTCATTGAGCGCAGTGGTCTGTTCGAGCGACTGCAATCGCTCGGTGGGCGAGGAGCGGGCATGCTTGTCGGGATGCAGCGCTTGCGAAAGCGCTAAGTATCGCTTCTCCAGATCGCTGGCGTCGAGGTGATAGGCACGCGCGACGCCAAGCACGTCAAAATAGTCTCTTTTTTCCATATCGGCTTCTCGACGTTAAAAGTGCACGCTTTCGCCGCAGCCGCAGGCGCCTTTGGCGTTGGGATTCTCGAACTTGAATCCATGGCCCATCAGGCCCGTGACAAACGTCAGCGTCGTGCCCTGCAGATAGATCATCGACTTTGGATCGACAAAAATTCGCACCTGAGCGCCGTCGACTGAGAATTCAAATACCCGATCGCGCTCGCCGGCGGATTTGTCGGCCCACTCGAAAACATAAGAAAAACCATCGCAGCCGCCACCGCGCAAACCGATGCGCAAGCCCTGCGCCTGTTTGCCCTCGGCGACGCGCTTGTCGAAAAGCTTCTTGATCTGCTCGAGCGCCACATCGGTAACTTCGAACTTCAACGATGCTGGATCTTTTTGTGTCGCCGCTTTGTCGTCGACGCGCTTCTGCGTCGGTGCGCTATGAATGCCCTGCGCCATCGTCATCACTTGTTGCGCTTGGCCTTGTAGTCGGCGATCGCCGCCTTGATCGCGTCCTCGGCGAGCACCGAACAGTGAATTTTTACTGGCGGCAAATTGAGCTCTTCGGCGATCTGCGAATTCTTCAGTTCCATTGCCTGGTCGATCGTCATCCCTTTGACCCACTCGGTCACCAGCGAAGACGATGCTATAGCCGAGCCGCAACCAAAAGTCTTAAACTTGGCATCACGAATGACGCCGTCTTCGACTCTGATTTGCAGCTTCATCACGTCGCCGCAAGCGGGTGCACCGACCAGCCCGGTGCCGACGGTCTCGTCGTGCTTGTCGAGGCTGCCAACGTTGCGCGGCTTCTCGTAATGCTCGAGGACTTTTTCTGAATAGGCCATGATCTTTCTCCCTAGTGCGCGCCCTGCGCCCACTGAATCGATTTCAAATCGATGCCCTCTTGTGCCATTTCCCACAGCGGCGACAGCTCGCGCAAACGATTGACGCTGTCGATCACATGTTGTGCGACGTAGTCGACTTCCTCGTCGGTGTTGAAGCGGCCAAGGCCAAAACGGATCGAAGTGTGTGCCAGCTCTTCGCCGATGCCGAGCGCCCGCAGCACATACGACGGCTCGAGGCTGGCCGACGTACAGGCCGATCCCGACGACACCGCGACGTCTTTCATCGCCATCATCAAACCTTCGCCCTCAACATAAGCAAAACTGATGTTGGAGTTGCCCGGCAAGCGGTGGTCACGCGAACCATTGATGTAAATTTCCGGCAGCGCTGCGAACAGCTTGCTCTCGAGTTTGTCGCGCAGATCGCCGATGCGTTTGGCCTCGGCGACCATCTCGTTCCTGCACAACTCAGCCGCTTTGCCAAACCCGACGATGCCGGGAACATTGAGCGTGCCCGATCGCATGCCGCGCTCATGACCGCCACCGTCGATTTGCCCGACCAGTCGCACCCGCGGTTTGCGCCTGACATAGAGCGCGCCGATGCCTTTTGGCCCATACATCTTGTGCGCCGACACCGCAGCGATGTCGACGCCGCAGTCCTGCACGTCGAATGGAATCTTGCCGGCGCCCTGCACCGCATCGACAAAAAACAGCGCACCCTTTGCTTTGACCACCGCGCCAATTTCTTTTACCGGATGGATGGTACCGATCTCGTTGTTGGCCAGCATCAGCGCCACCAAGATCGTTTTGTCGGTCATCGCTTCGCGCACTTGCTCGGGGTGAATGATCCCCTCTTTGTCGACCGGCAAGTAGGTGACGGTACAGCCCATCTTCTCGAGCCGCTTGCAGGTGTCGAGCGTGGCTTTGTGCTCGGTCTGACCGGTGATGAGATGGTTGCCCTTTTCTTTGTAAAATTCGGCCGCGCCCTTGAGCGCCAAATTGATCGCTTCGGTGGCGCCCGAAGTCCATACCATCTCTTTGGCACTCGCGCCGACAAGCGCGCCGACCTGTTCGCGCCCAAGCTCGCTCGCCTCTTCAGCGTGCCAGCCAAACGAGTGGTTGCGACTGGCGGCGTTGCCAAACGCAGTGGTGAAATAGGGCAGCATCGCCTCGAGCACGCGCGGATCAACCGGCGTGGTCGAGTGGTAGTCCATAAAAATTGGCAATGTAAGCGTCATCTTTAGCCTCGATGAATACCGGCGACGAGCATCGGCTGCTCGCCGTCGTGGTGTCCGTTGTGATCGCAGCTGCCGCAATCTTCGATCTCATAGCTGGTCTCGCAGGTGCGACAACCGTCAAGATAAGCGATGCTGGCTTCGAGCTCTTTTTCAACTCGGGTCAGCCGATCGATCTGAATACGAGTGTCGGTCAGCCGCTCCGCAAAAACCGTGCGTAGCCTCGCCATCGCAATCGTGCCGGCGCGAACATCTTCGGTAACGCCGCGCAAGAGGTCCTGCAGCTGATGCAGCGAAAGTCCCGCCTCCTGCAGTTTGGCAATCCATTGCACCCGCTCCACTGCGGCTGGCGAGTAAAGCCTGAAAC
>JAHFDU010000040.1:0-6396 GCA_023248835.1 Myxococcales bacterium
CTCTGAACGAGTGGCCAAAAAGCTCCGCGCCGAGGGCGTGATCCCCCGCAAACCCGAGAACAGCTGATGGCCGACGTCCTGCGCGCCTTGCAGGGCGGACTCGAATCGCTCTACCGCATCAACACCGATCTCGACGTGCGCGATTTTCTGGTCGAAAGCGAATCGCGTGATGAGTGGCAAGTGACGCGCGCCGCCAAAGAGCAGCTGCTGATTCGGCACTCAGGCGGCAATCTCGAGCTCGGCCTGTTTGTCGACGAGGCGACGCTTGAAAATCTGCGGGCACGCAATCCGGCACAGCTGCTCGACGACGACAACCTGCAAGACTTCCTCTATGCGCTCGAGGGCGTCAGCCATTTTGTCTATTTTGTGCACCGCGCCCGCGCCGATCGGCCGGTCTCCGCCGTCGAACTTGAGCTCCAAGCCGAGGTCGACAAATACCTAGTCGCGCTGCTGGTGAGCTGGGACCAGAATGGCGATCCGCCCGAGGATCTTCCCGAGCGACTGTTTCGCCGCATTCGCTACGCCGACGATCTTTCCGACGAGGAGCAAGATCGTTATCGGCTGGCCAACCAAACCGCCAAATCCTACGCCGAGTTTCTCGAGCTGCGCTTTGTCCGCCCGCGCGCCCGCGCCGATTTGCTCTGCGAAGCGCGCCAGTTTTACCGCAAAGGGTTGGCTGGAAAACTCGCTCACATCACGAAGCACTAATTGTTCCGGAATCTTGTACCCCTGACCGCGAAATGTACGGTATAATGCACACTATAGCCGAATGAAATACGACGTCCTCAAAACCGAGGAATTCGAAGGTTGGCTAGACGAGCAGCAGGCGAAAATACGAACGCAGATATTGGCTCGACTTGACCTACTATCGCTCGGCCACTTTGGCGATCACAAACGGTTTCAGGGCTTGATCGAACTGAGGTGGCTAAACGGCACCCGCGTGTATTCGTTTTTGTGGGGTTCGGCCATCGTTGTCGCGCTTTACGGAGGGAACAAACATGCGCAAGATCGGGACATCAGGAAAGCGAAAAAGATCCGCGACCAAATACTTGAAGGCTCACGAGCCCTTCGCAAGTAAGGAGCTAAAAGACTCGCGCTTGGTCGCCGAAACCCTGCTGGAATGCATCCGCACTGGGGATCTCGCGTCTTTTCGAGAAGTGCTGATGGCCCACCTGATGACCGTCAACAAAGTCAAAGTAGCCAAGGTGGCCGGCATCGGACGCCGAACACTGTACGATTTGATCGATCCCAAAAAGGACTTCAACCCAGAGCTTTCCACAGTTTCGGCGGTCATTAGGGCCTTGGCGGCGTAAACACAGACGGGATCAGATCAAGCCGCGCGTTTTCGTTTTGGTTTTTGTTTCCGCAGAGGCGATAAACTGAGTTCGAGGCCGACTGAACGAAGCAGCTGATTGAGCGTCGCCTGGGTCGGATTGTGGCGCGGATGAATGGCCCGAAGCACGTTCGGACTGGCCATGCGTGCTTTCTCGGCAAACTCTTTCACTCCCATCGCCCGAATGACTTTGCCTAGCGCCTGCCGCAGAGGAATTCCCTCCTCCACCGCCGCGACGAGAAATTCGCGCGCGAATGTCGGATCCTGTAGGTCTTGAGCAAGGCCTTCGTTCCAGTCGCGACTTCTTCTAGCCATTCTTCGCTGCCTCCAAATAGTCTGCCCAATATTTTTGGGCGGTACGGATGTCTTTGTCTTGGCTCCCTTTGTCACCGCCACACAGGAGCAAGACGACATCGTTGCCGACTTTGCCAAAGTAGATGCGATAGCCCGGACCAAACATCACCCTGGCCTCCCACACTCCTGCACCAACTGATTTATGATCGCCTAGATTGCCGATTTCGAAGCGGAGCACCCTTGCCTGAATTCGCGCCCGCGTTTTCGTGTCCAGGCCATTGAGCCACTCCCGGTACGGACTAGAGCGGCCGGCAGAGACGTACTCCTGAACAACCAAGCCCACCTCTGTAAGTTATCATTTATGATAATAATGTCAAACGTTTTTGGTTTTTTTAGATGGCCGCTCGCCGCAGCCTTTGGCAAACTTCAGGTGCACTCAACGACTGAAGTTCGCGCTCCCCACAACAGTGCCGTGCGCCCATCCGGGATCCGGGACTTGCATGGATTATCGATATCCGTTATAATTTAAGTTGTGATTCGTTCCTTCGCGGATAAGCGAACCGCTGATCTATTTTACGGCCAACCCAGCGCGCGGGCGCGCCGAGTACCACCAGAAGTGATGAGAGCGCTCACCAGAAAACTGGCGCAGATCGATGCGGCCACCCGTGTAGATGACTTGCACGTGCCGCCTTCGAATCGGCTCGAAGCGCTCAAAGGAAAACTTCGCGGGTTGCACAGCATCCGCGTCAACGATCAGTGGAGAATTGTTTTTCGCTGGCAGGCCGACGGAGCACATGACGTGGAGTTCACAGACTACCATTAGGAGAAAGCATGTCGATCGCACGTGATCCAAATCGAATGGGGAAGCCGGTTCATCCCGGCGAAATTCTTCTCGAGGAATTTCTGAAACCACTCGGGCTTTCTCAAGCGGCCCTGGCCCGTCACCTTGGCATCTCTTTGGTGCGTCTCAATGAGGTAGTCCGCGGCAAACGCGGCGTCAGCGCCGAAACCGCGTGGCTGCTCGCCGCAGCCTTTGGCAGCTCGCCCCAGTTCTGGATCAATCTACAATCCAACTACGATCTGGCAATGAGTCGGCCAGAGCGGCGCGTCCAGATGATTCGGAAGGCAAGCTGAGAAGCGTAATTTCCCACTTTTTCCGGCCCAGGTGTTTAGCGGAAGGAGTCAAGTCGTCCCCTTTAGCCCAAGGAGCGTCCAGATGAATCGTCTACTTGCAATGTTTGCCGCAGGTTTTCTCGCAATCGCCGGGATCAGTTCGTCGGCATTGGCCTGTGGTTCGGATTCCGATTGCGCCGGTTACGGCCGCTGCTCGGGTGGCAAGTGTGGCCACTGCGGCTCCGATTCCGACTGCGGCGGCTACGGGCGCTGCTCAAGCGGTCGCTGCGGCGCCTGCGGTTCGGATTCCGACTGCAAAGTCGGCCGCTGCTCGGG
This sequence comes from Myxococcales bacterium, assembly GCA_023248835.1. Taxonomy (GTDB): domain Bacteria; phylum Myxococcota_A; class Polyangia; order Palsa-1104; family Palsa-1104; genus JAHFDU01. The sequence goes on from JAHFDU010000040.1 coordinate 3,077, forward strand.
TGGCAAGTGCGGCCACTGCGGCTCCGATTCCGACTGCGGCGGCCATGGGCGTTGCTCAAGCGGTCGCTGCGGCGCCTGCGGCTCGGATTCCGACTGCAAAATCGGCCGCTGTTCGAGCGGAAGATGCGGCGCTTGCGGATCTGACTCGGATTGCAAAGGCGGCCAATGTTTGAGCGGTCGCTGTTCCAACGCGCAATAGCCAAAGTTCAAGTGCACCCGCGCCAGGGCGGCAGCAGCTCGGTTCGAGAGGCTGCTTGGCGGTGAATGCTTCCAATCATTCGCAACACCAATATTTGGACAGGCGATGGTCGGACATGCGCGGCCAAGCGTGCCGGCGCTTTGTCGTACCGATCGGGTTCCTATACAATTGAGAGGAGAATGTTGAAACCGATTGCGGGGCTGATTTTTTTGCTGCTGACGGGCCTGCGGGTTCGCGCAGGCGAGCCATCGCCGCCACCGTGGTCGACGTTGAAGCACCAACAGCTTGCGGTGGTGCTGGTGACTGGAGCCGAGATTTCAGGCGAGCTCACCGACGTCGACACTGAAACCGTCACCCTGACCAACCAAGACCACAGCCGCAGTGTCACGCTGGCCAAACACGACGTCGCTGCCTGGAGCATCACCGAGGAGAAACCGGCCCCGCCGCACCCACCCGCTGCGCGCCCGAGCGGAAAGGGGTTGAAGATCGGCGGCGGTACGCTGCTTGGCCTCAGCGTGCCGACGCTGGTGATCGGCGCCGGAATGCTGGTCGTCTCCACCCTGGTTTCTGCTGCCAACAAGGAGTGTCGCGGCAACACTGCCCTACCCGGCTGCGCATGGAGCGACATTCCGCTTGGCCAAGGAGGCATGGCGGTGACAGTGATTGGGGCGGCGGGGATCGTCACCGGCGCCATCCTGGTCGGATTCGGCACCGGCTACGATCGCGGCGCCCGAACAATGGCGCAGCATTCCAGCCTCAGGCTGCACACGCCGTCGGTCACCGTGCTTACCCGGGGTGCTGATCTCGTCGGTGGGGTGCTCAGCTGGAGAATCGATTTCTGATGCCGACGAGAGGATGTAGATGCGCATTCTGGTGATTCGGCTGATGGGGCTCGGCGATGTCGCCTGCATTGGGCTGCCGGCGGCGCGGCTGCTCAAGCGCCTGCATCCCGATGCCGAAATCACCGTGCTCACTTATGCCGCAGGCGGCACGCTGCTGGCGCTGGCGCCCGATCTCGATCGCGTCTGGACGATTCCGCCGGAAGATTGGCCCGATCGCTTCGACCAAATGATCGCGCCGGTGCTCAAATGGGCGCGACAGATTTCCGAAGCGCAGTTCGACGTCATCTACAATTTCGACACCTGGTTCATGCCCTGCTTTCTCGCTCGCATGCTCAAAGATGGCGGCCTGCCGGTGCAAGGAAATTTCTTGCGTTTTGCCGCGCGCGAATTCGCCGACGCTGCGCTTGCCGGCAAGGTCGCCCCCGAAGTTGCAAGCAAGCCCGGCCTCTACCTAGACAGCACTTTTCCGGCGATGACCGATTTTTCCGCCAACTGGTGGCAACGATTTCCAGTCAGTGGCGGTTATCCCGAATTTTATCTACAACACTGCTGCGGTTTTGCTGGCGCGGTCGACATACAACTGCCAATTGTCGCCGATTCAAAATGGCGCCGCCAGTTCGGCACCAAGCGCGTCCTCGGACTTGCCACCGACGCTCGTCGAGCCCACCGCAGTTATCGTCACGGCAACGCACTGAAGCAGCTTTTAGAGACGCGCGGCTATGCGGTGTGGGACGACGTCGGCACGCTACCGTTTGGTGACGCGTTGGCACGACTCAAGGCGAGCGATCTGCTGGTGACCGTCAGTTCGGCACCGCAATGGCTCGGAAAAATAGTCGGTTGCAAAGTGCTCATTCTGCCCGGATTCTTGCCACCCGAACATCTTGGCGCCGACGTCCACGTACCGCTCTTTCTCGACTGCCAACCCTGCTGCACCGACGGGGCTTGCCCGCGCAACATCGATTTTGCTTGCAACGCGCAACCGCCCGAACAAATCGCCGACGCCGTCGATCTGTACTTCGTAACCGTTGGCTATGTGGGGTAGGCATCGCCGAGAGCCAACCGTGGCCGACCGTTGGTCTATGGCGCCGGCGCTACCAGGATCGCGTTTTCCGACTGATCCGCAATGTAGAGATTGCCGCCAAAAAGGGCGAGGCGATAGGGCGCGTTCAGCCGGCCCGGAAGTGGGCCGGGCGCTGCATATACATCTGGCCCCGGCGTTCCGATCACGGTGCTGACTTGCTTCGAAGAAAGAACCAACTTGCGCACCGTGTGGTTGTTAATATCCGCGACATAGAGATTGCCGTTGCCGTCGTAGAGCACATCGCTTGGAAACTTGAACCGTGCTGCATCTCCGACGCCGTCGAGCGAACCAGCCATTCCAGCACTGCCGGCAAGGGTCGACACCACACCTGTGGCGATCACCATTTGGCGCACGGTTTGACCCGAGACATCGACGACATAAAGATTGGTGCCGTCGCTGGTGATGCCACGAGGCTCATTGAAGCGAGCTGCAGCGCCAGTGCCATCCAACTCGCTGTTACTGCCAGCGGCGCCGGCCACGGTGGTCACTGCTCCCGTCGAGAGCACCATTTTGCGAATGGTATAGTTGCCGGTGTCAGAGATGTACAGAGTATCAGCGCCGACTGCGATCACGCCCTGCGGATAGCAGAAACGTGCCGCGGTGCCGATGTTGTCGACGTTGGCGCAAGCCGCGTTGGCGCTTCCAGCAATGGTGGTCACCGCCCCAGTAGAGACCACCACCTTGCGGAGAATCTGGCTGTACGATTCGATCACGTAGAGATTGCCCAGTCCATCGGTGGTCATTGCCACCGGCGCGCTAAATTTTGCCAGAGCGCCGGTGCCATCGCTGGTTCCCGATGAGCCGACCGTGCCAGCGAGTGTGCTCACCGTCTTCGATCCAATCACCACCTGCCGCAGTGTCTTGTTGCCGAGGTCTCCAATAAACAAATTTCCCATGCTGTCGGCGACCAGCGCATTCGGAGCGGACAATCGTGCCGCGGTGCCCACGCCGTCTATGACTCCGGACGCCGGCAAAAATCCGACTGGAGTCGTGACCCCGTGCGTGGCCAGGTTCAAATAACGAATCCCGTAGCCATCGGCAACCAGGAGATTGCCGTGCCCATCGAGCGCGACCGAAAACGGTGAATAAAATCCGGCCGCGCTTCCGGTTCCATCAATCGGATTGGTGGTGGCTGTCAAACCCGCCAAAGTGGTCACCGCGCCGGTCGAGAGCACCATTTGCCGGATCGCGTGGTTGC
>JAHFDU010000040.1:6406-8827 GCA_023248835.1 Myxococcales bacterium
TGAAACGCGCCGCGATGCCGATGTCATCGATCGATCCGGCGCTGGTGGAGCCAGCCAGGGTGGTGACCGTCTGGGTCGAGATCACCAGCAGTCGGATCAAGTTGTTGCTGCCGTCACTGATGTAGAGCTTATCTGCGCCGTCGGAGACGATGCCATAGGGTTCATTGAATTGCGCGGCGGCGCCGACGCCGTTATTCGATCCAGTCACGCCTGAGGTGCCGGCTAGGGTGGTGACCGCGGCAGTCGAGATCACGATCTTGCGAACGGTGTTGTCTTGATCGGTTGTATAGAGATTGCCATGACCATCCGTGGTGATGGTCGACGGACGAAAAAAGCGCGCCGCCGAACCGGTGTTGTCGACATGAGCGCAACTGTTGGCAGTGCCGGCGAGCGTGGTGACTACGCCGGTCGCAATGACAATCTGCCGAACGGTGCAGCCCCTGAAGTCAGCGACAAAAAGATTTCCCACAGCATCCGTCACCAGCCCGGAAGGATTGTAAAAGGAGGCTGCGGCCCCGGTCCCATTGGCGGTACCAGGAGCGCCGACGCTGCCGGCCAGTGTGGTCACCGCGAGGGTCGACAGGTCTACCGACCGAATCACTGCATTTCCCTGATCGGAAAGGAATGCGTGTCCGGCGCTGTCGGTGGCGATATAAAACGCCTGGAGGAATCGAGCCGCGGTGCCAACACCATCGTGATAGCCATAGCCGCCGAGCGCGCCAACAAAGACCGACAACGAGGGCCCGTCGATGGCGCCGCCGCTGTCGGATGCGGCACTGTCGACACTCAGGTCGACTGTCGCCATGCCATCGATCCCGGCATCGCCGATCGCTGCATCGCTTGGATTATCCGTCGGCATAGAGATGTCAGCGGGGGACATGTCCTGTCCACCGCCATCGGCACCATGCGCGCAGCCGGTGAATACAGCGACCGCGAGCACCCAGCGCGAGAGGTTTTTTCGCATCCGCTATTTTGGAGCCAGCGCTGCCCGATTTGCAAGAAATCATTCGCTCCGCGGACTACGTTAACAACGTAATTAATTATTAGTTATAATTAGCGGAATCTAGACATCGTTGGCTTGGGCTTACGGGCTTACTTCCCAGTTTCCTTGATCTCATCGCGGGCGGTTGCCATCATCTCGGGCTCGCGCGCGATGCCCATCGTGATCACCAACTTGAACGCCTGGTCCACTGGCATATCGAGTTCGCGTACCAACTCTTTTTCGACCAGCAGATAGAATCCCGATGTGGGGTTGGGTGTGGTCGGAACGTAGAGTTGCACCAGCGGCTTGCCCGTTTTGGAGAGAATCGGCGCGCGCGTCGAAGTCACAAAGCCGATGGCGTGGCTTCCCGGGCAGGGGTACTCGACCAGCACCGCTTGTTGAAAACTGTCGGCGCCTTGCGAAAACACCGACTCGAACACCTGTTTGATGAGACCGTAGGTGCCACCAAACACCGGTAGACGCGACACCACGCGGTCAAACATCTTGACCATGCGCCGACCGACGACATTGTGGGCGAAGATTCCAACCAAGAGCGCCAGACAGATCACCGTGATAATGCCAAGTCCCGGCAGCGGATGGTGCCAAACCTCGGGCCGCCACACGTCGGGAAACAGATCGTCGACGCTGCGCACGATGAAGTAAATGAGATAGAGCGTGCCCAGCACCGGCGCCAGTAGCACCATGCCAGTGATGAGTTCGTTCTTAAGTAGGTTGAGTACGCTCTTCATGAGGGGGACAGCACTACATTATCGATTAGGCGCGTGCTGTCCACAAACGCGGCGATCGCCAATACCGCGGGTCGTGAAACTTGGCCCTCGACGAGCGACAAAGTCTCGGCATCTCGCAGTTCGAGATAATCAAGTTTGATATTCAATAATTTGGCGGCGGCAGCGTCGACAATGTTCTTGGCGTCGCGTTCGCCAGCGAGAAAATTTTGTCGCGCCGAAAACAATCCGCCTGACAAACAGAGCGCTCGGCTGCGCGCCTCCTTCGACAAGTAACTATTTCTCGACGACAGCGCCAAGCCATCGGCTTCGCGCACGATCGGTAGGCCGACGATTTCGACGTCGAGATTGAGATCGCTCACCATGCGCCGAATGATCTGCAGTTGTTGGAAATCTTTTTGACCAAACAGCGCCACCGTCGGGCGCACAAAATTAAACAGCTTGAGCACGACGGTCGCGACGCCAACGAAATGGCCAGGACGCCTCGAACCACACAGTGGTTGGGACAGTTCGCGGACGTCGACGAACGTCTGGTAGCCATCGGGATACATCGCTTGAGCGTCGGGCACAAACACCACATCGACACTCTGTCGTTTGGCAATTTCTAAGTCGCGATCGAGATCGCGCGGATAGCGTGAAAGATCTTCGCGCGGGCCAAATTGAGTCGGGTTGACGAAAACCGACAACACCAAC
>JAHFDU010000040.1:8837-17388 GCA_023248835.1 Myxococcales bacterium
AGCAGCGACTCGTGGCCTGCGTGCAAGAAGCCCATCGTCGGCACCAGCGCGACACCGGTGGGCTTTAGAAACCAGCTCCGGCTCCGCTCGGCCATTTCAGAGGGCGCGTGAAGAATGTCCACGACGAACCTTTTATCGCTTGGGGTCGCGCGGACGCAGTGGAATACAGGCCGCGCCCGAGGCCTCGACGTCATTGGCGACGGCGGATCGTTTGGCAGTGCTGTACGGAGCCTCTTCGGAAAACGAATGATCCTCGTCGGGAAATTCGCTTTGCCGCACTTCGTTGACGTAGCTCTCGACCGCGGTACGAATGCGCACCGCCAGGTTGTCGTAGCGTTTGACAAATTTCGGCCGGAAAGTTTCGTTCATGCCGAGTAGGTCATACACCACCAGCACCTGACCGTCGCAAGCGGGACCGGCGCCAATGCCGATGGTCGGGCATTTGACCTGGGCAGTCACCTCGCGCGCCAGCGAGGCGGGAATTCCTTCGAGCACGATCGAGTAAGCGCCGGCCTCTTCGAGAGCGCGCGCGTCGTCGAGGATCTTCTTTTTCGAATCAGCGCTGCGGCCTTGCACCTTGAAACCGCCAAGCTGATGAAGCGACTGCGGCGTCAGTCCGATATGTCCCATCACCGGAATGCCAATGCGACACAGCCGCGCGGTAAGCTCGGCGTGTTCAGCACCGCCTTCAAGTTTGACGGCGTGCACCCCGCCCTCTTTTACCAAGCGGCCAGCGTTGCGAATCCCGTCTTCGAGCGAGGCCTGATACGACATAAACGGCATGTCGCCCACCACCTGCGCATGCTCGGTGCCGCGCACCACCGAGCGACAGTGATAGATCATTTCGTCCATGGTGACCGGCAGCGTGTCGTCGAGCCCCTGCACCACCATGCCGGCCGAATCACCGACCAAAATGATATCGACGCCAGCCTGATCGATAAGCCGCGCGAAAGTCGCGTCATAGGCGGTGAGCATCGCAATCTTGCGCTGCTCGAGTTTCATTTTTTGCAAAATCGGAACGGTGATCTTCGAAACTTGCGAACTCATGTTTCACCTCCGTCTCAGTCTCTAAACTAACGAGATCCAAGCGGACTGTAGTGCGACACCCCCGAGCGTTTTTTCTGTCCGATGACCGCTATCAATTCCTCGGCCTGTTTCTTGTCGTCGACAAAGTCGATCTCGGACGTATTGACTACCAACACCGGGCTGTCGCTGTGAAGAAAAAAATAGTCTGAGTAGGCGCTCCCGAGCTTCTCCAAGTAGCTCTTAGCGACAATTTTACCCTCGGGGCGCTGCTTTTTCAAGCGGGCAAGTAGCACATCGGGGCGCGCCTGCAGGTAAACGATGAGGTCGGGCCGCGGCAGCTGCTCATCGAGCAGTGCGTGCACTTTGCGGTAGAGCAAGAGTTCGTCGCGGCTAAGATCGACTTCGGCGTAAATCTCCTGACAGCCAAAAAGATGATCCGAGACCACGCCGCGAGCGAACAGGTCCTCCTGCGCCAGCTCCTCTTTGGCCTGATAACTCGACAGCAGACGGTACAATTGCGCCTGAAAAGGCTGCTTTTCGCCGTCGGAAAACGGATTGTGCGGCGCAGTCACCAGGCGCGCCGAAAAGCGCTCGGCCAAGAGCTTCGCCAGCGTAGTCTTGCCGACTCCGCGCGGACCCTCCACTGCGATGTGGCCCGCTCTGAACATATGATCACTGTAATGTAAGCAGGTGTGCGCGTCCAGATTTGTTGATTTCAAATCCAGGGGCGCCCGGAAGTCGGCGTTGATTCACGTTTCGCGATTCTTACCACCGCCGACAGCCGACAGGAGCGCTCGAAGGGGACGGAGTTCCGCGACCGCTTTCGATCTGACAACTGTTGGCTGTGAGCTGTTAGCTGTCGGCTCCTTTACGGTTGACTGAGCGGAACCATCGACACCACGTGTGTGCCCGCTGACAGATCGACCCAGAAAGTAGTTTGGTTTTCGGTGCGCTGAAGGCCTCGCGGCGGCGCGCCGTCGACCTCGACGTGCAGCGCCGGACGCGCGGGACCCAGGGCGACGAAGGTCGCACCGGCAATTGGGCGCGGGGCGAATAGGGTGATGTGTTGGGCGTCCAAGTACGTCAGCGTCAGTTGGGTTTCTCGTCGCAGTCGATCCGCCAGCGCGACCAGCGTTGGGATCCATAGCGATCCGCGGGCCTGTCGCCGCTCCAGATCCGCCAGCAGTAGCTCCATCTTTGGTAGCAGCACGATGGTTCCATCCGCCTCACGGTGCAGCAGGTTGTGAGAAAAAAAACGCTCGCCCGGTTCATGCAGCGACTCCAAGTAGGTGTGCGCGATGTGCAGACCACGCGCTTGTTCTAGGTGGTCCAGCGCATTCGTGTCGTAGCGACGGAAAAAATCGTCTGACGACATGAACGACCAAGTACTGCGGAACATCCAAAACTCGCTTGGTCCGACCGAGTCGAGTCGGCCGAGCGGCCACACTGTCGGTGTACGGTCGCCGGCGCGCGAAAGCGAAAACAGATTTAGATCCGGTGAGTGAGAGTGGCGATCGAGTTCGGCCCAGATGTATTCGTAGTGATATCGACTGAGCAGATCGGCGATGCCAAAGCGACCGCCAGAGTGAAAACCGAGATCGCCGAAGGCCTCACAGTTGGTTTCCGGCTGGTGATCGATCCAGGTGCGAGTTTGCCAGCGCGAAAAAAGCTCCAGCGCGGCTTGCGTCACCTGTCGATCGTCGGGCGACGGTGTGGCGGAGTGCGGAACGATTTCGCCGCCCGCTCGATAGAGCTCATCGGCGAGCGTCACCACGCGCGGGTCCTCGAGTTGGCGCTCGAAGCCTTGCAGTGCGCCGTGGGCAAATAGGGCCTTGGTGAGCACCACGTGGTGGCCCAAAAATCCACCGGTTTCCGATCCGCTGCTGTGACCGTGCAGCAGCGTGGCCAGCGTCGGCGCCGAGGTCTGATCGGCATGATCGGTAAACAAAAGCGCAGCGCGGCGACCCTCGGGGAAGAGCGTTTTTTGCAGTACGATCGGAGGATCGGAAAATAGCTGCACCCGGGAGGTGATCCGATCGCCGGCAAGCATCAGCCGCTCGGGCGCGTGGATGCGGCGATTGGGCGCCCGCCATTGCGCGTTGCAGTGAGCGTCGTGGACAAACGGTCGCGCATCGCTGGCGTAGAGCTCGAGCGTAATCGTCAGTTCGTTGTGCCCCCGCGCGATGGTGACGCCGTCGATGCCGTCGTCGATCAGCAGCGCGCGCACGTTCTTGTTGCCGATGGGCCTGTCAAAGAACAGCCATTTGGGTGCGAATCGATCGAAGTGCGCACGATTCGAAGGCGCAATTTCAATTGGTATCAGATCGGTGCCGAGCACCGAGACCGCATTGTGATCGTCGATCGGCAGCTGCAGTTTGACAGCGACGAGACGGGTCCAGGTTGGCTCGAGCCACTCAGCATCGATGAAAAGCGATTGTGCTTGCGTCACCTGAAAGCGCAGTGCGCCATCTTCAGTAGTGAAAGTTGCTGCTTTCAGACAGCAGGATGGCCAGCTGATCGATTTTTTTTCGCGCCGCCGAGGTTGCCGAGGTTGTTGAGAGTCCCCCGTGGGCTTTGGCGCACTCTCGACGACAAACGTGACTTGAGCCGCCCGGGCGGTGAAATGTGTTGCAAGCGCCGCAAATAAAACGACACAGAAAACGACACAGAAAATAATTTTTGGACTAGCAAAAAAAATACGCACTGTGATATTCTAACTCGGGGACCTATTTTTTCGCCTTTTCTTGCCACCCCCAATAGGGAGCGTTTCGCAAAACGAGCTCTTGGCGCCGTCGCTTATGGCGATCGCAGGCGCATAGAGACCGTCTTGCTTTTTGAAAAAAAGAGGAGGTGGGGGATGACGATGGACTTGTACCTGGCCTTGGTCATGCGACTTGCGACCGGAGTTTTTGCCATTCAGGCCTCCGATCGCCCGGTCGATTGGGAGCACGCCACCGGCTACGCCATGGCCGCCATCTATCATGGCACCCGCGCTGGCGTCGATCCTTACGAACTCATCGGCATCGCGCGCAATGAATCGGAGTTTGTTGAAAATCGCCGCGGCCCGGACGGCAAAGACTGCGGCATCGCGCAGACTCGCACCACCATTTCCAAGTTCACTTGCAGGCAATTGCTCAATTCATACTGGCTCTCTTTTGCTGAGGCGGCGCGCGAGATGCGCGAATACGCCGACTCCTGTCACAAGCGCGTTTCCGCGGCGGAATACGATCGCTGCCGGATCAACTACTACAACTCGGGTGTGCATTACGCCAAGAGCGGCGTTCACGGTGCCTATTGGTTGCGCGTCGGTTGCTTTGCCGAAGCGGCGCGCAATGCCGTGCCGATCGGCGCATCCTGCCGTCACGTCCACAGCAAGCGCGACATCGCGCGGCTGCTCGAAAAGCGGCGCAGCCTGCTCACGTTGGAAGTCCCGGCTGCGTCGGCAAGCGTGCTCGCGGCCATCCCAGTTTCCCAGGAATAGAATCTCGCTTTCAAACGGCTTCGCTTGTTGTATCGTAGCCGGATGCAGAGAGCTTCTTGGGATCAGTATTTTATGTCGATCGCAAAAGTGGTGGCGTCACGGTCGACCTGTGAGCGCAAGTTCGTCGGCGCCGTCATCGTGCGCGACAAGACCATTTTGTCGACCGGCTACAACGGATCGATTCGCGGCATGCCACACTGCACCGACGTTGGCCACTTGATGGAGGATGGGCACTGCGTCGCCACTCTCCATGCCGAAACCAATGCAATCATACAGGCGGCGAAGAATGGCGTCAGTATTGACGGCGCAACGATATATGTGACCGCTTCGCCTTGCTGGAATTGCTTCAAAACCATTTGCAATTCCGGCATTCGGCGGATCGCTTACGCAGAATTTTACCGCGACGCGCGCATTTTTGAGGTGGCGGCGCGGCTCAATGTCGAGCTGGTGCATTTGTCCGAAGCTGCCGTCGCGGTAGCCCAGCCTTCCGATCAGTCCGGCGCCTAAATCTATGAATCTATGAATTTCTCGCCGTAATCGTTGTAGTTAAATAAGTGGTAAATAAGCGTAAAAGATCATTGTTGCGGTCATTTTATAATCTATGTTAAGCTGCGAGCACTGTGCGTGTCCTTTACGTGATCGGTGTGCTGGGACTGGTTGTTTCGTCGGTAGCACAGGCAGCCGCGCCAGTTGTCAACACGTCGTTTGACCTCGATCACCTGCAATTGTCGACCTCGCGGGCCGATTTTTGGGCGACGGAAGGCGCCGGCCGGGCGCGGCAGTGGGACTACCGCGTCGCGCTAACCTACCGGTACTCTGAGACTTCGCTGGTGTACGACCAAGATGGTAAGAAAGTCTTGGCGGTTTTCGGACGACACCTTCTTCATCTCCACGGTGGCGTGCAGCTCTGGCGCTGGATCGGCATCGGCGCTGACATTCCTATCCTGCTCGGTGAGCAGGGCGCCGCTGTGCCAGGAGGTGGAGCGTTTGGCGACATTCGGCTTTCGCCGCGCGTCGAACTCTTGGGTGGCGACAGGTTTGGTCTGGCGGTGCTGCTCGGGCTGCGTTTGCCGTCGGGCGACACCGCGCGGTTTTTGGGCGAAGGCTTGCCGGTTTTCGAACCGCGAATCGCGGCTCAGTACAACGTCAGCATCGTTCGCATCGGATTCAACTTGGGCGCTCGGTTTCGCGCGCCGCGCCAGTACTACGATCTGCCGGTTGGCCAAGAGGGATTCGCGTCGTTGGCGTTGGCGGTGCAGCCCAAAGAGTACATCGACGTCAGCACCGAACTGCATGCTGACACTGCGCTCTCCGGTGAATTCGGCAAGAAGCGCTCGTCTCCAGTGGAGTGGCTGCTTGGAGTCGGTGGCGGCTGGGCCGGTTTCCGCGCCGGATTCGCCGGCGGTTTGGGGCTGGTGCCCGGCTTTGGCGCGCCCAGCTATCGGCTGCTGGCGATGCTCGAATATCATCGCCCGCCGCCGCCGCCGCTGCAGAAGCCAGTCGAAGTGCCGCCGCCACCGACGGGGCCGCCGCCGCCGTTGCCAGATCTTGACGAAGAGCTGCTGCAGCCGACCGGGATGGATCATGAGCGCGATGTCACTGTCGCCTCGGGACGAATTGAACTTGGCGATCCGATTTTCTTTGAGACCAATTTGCATCGCATTCGGCCCAAGTATTTTGACGAATTGCATCAGTTGGCGCGGGTGCTCAATAGTCGACCCGATCTGGCAGTCATCTGGATCGAAGGCCACGCCGACTGGACCGGACCGCCGAGGTGGAATGCCAGACTGTCCAAGGCGCGTGCGCAGGAGGTGGCTGATGTGCTGGTTGCGCACGGCGTTGCCGCCAAGCGCCTCAAGCCGGTTGGATTTGGTGAAGCGCGGCCGCTCGAGCCGACGCCTCAGGGTGTTGCCAACGAGCGCAACCGGCGCGTGCATTTTTATACCGAAGAGGCGCCGGATGCGCCGCTCCCGAGCATGCTGGAAGCCAAGCCGCCCGGCCAGAACGGCAATGCCGGTGAGGCGGGAGAGACCAAATGAAGTGGATGTTGAAACTTGTCGGTTTGATCGGTGTGCTGCTGATGAGCGCGTCGGCGCATGCAACCATTCGTGCCTGTGACGGTGCGCAGGATGGATCGCCCTGCACCGACCAGTGCTATAGCGGCCATTGTTCCGCTGGCCTTTGTGTTAACGACACCAACAAAGCCGCCGGTACCCCCTGCGCAAGCGGCAGTGCCTGCACCACCGGAGACGTTTGCGACGGATCGGGTGCTTGTAGCCCTGGTGCAGCAGTAGTTTGTCCGGGCGCGCCGGACGTCTGCCACTTTTACCTGCCGTGTAACCCTGGGCGGGGCTGCCTGCTTACAGACACCGCGTGCCCGGATGACGATCTGTGCCACATCGGCCACTGCTCGATTGCGATGGCAGGCTGCTACCAGACCGTGCGCACGTGCACAGCTCCCAATCTGTGCTCGACCGTCACCGGCTGCAACAACGCAATCGGTTGTACCTTTACGCCGGTGGTTTGCGCTGACACCGACGCTTGCCACCCGGGACTCTGTGTTGGTGATGTGGGCTGCACCAACCCCAACATCTGCACACCGGACGCGTCGTCGACCGATATGGCCGGCAGCGACGCAGCGTCCATGAGCGATGCAGCGTCCATGAGCGACGCGGCGTCGATGGGCGACAGCGCGCTTCTGATGAGCGATATGAACGATTCGTCGATGATGATGTCGAGTCCTGAGGCTGGATCCGAAATGGGCCAGCCCGGCTCAGAAATGGGTCCTGGCGCTGAAATGGGCCCCGCCGGCATGGAGATGGGCGCTGCTACCAACGGTGGCGACGGCGGTCCGGTGGCAGAAGATGCGTCGATGCCAAACATGAATGGCGATGCGGGCCAGGCCACCGGCAACAATGGCAATGGTGTGCCTACCCACGTGCGCGGTGGCAACCTGTTTGGCTGTAGCGCGGTGCCAGGCGGGCCGAGCCTGCCGACGCTCGGCATTGGCCTGTTGATGGCGCTCTGTATGCTAGCGCGTCGCCGACGCAGCTAACCCGATCAACCACCGATCGCGACCATGTGTTTGCGCGGGCCGCCCGAGCCGCACTTGGAAAAATTGTGGCCGTTCTGTTTGGCGAGAACTGCGGCGCGAATGCGGGCGGTGATTTCGGCGTCGCTTTCACCGTCGCGAAGAGGCGTGCGAAGGTCGATGTCATCGTCGATCGCCAAGCAGGTGTGCAGTCTTCCGATGGCGGACAGCCGCATGCGATTGCAGGTTTCGCAGAAGGGCTCGGTGACGGCGGAGATGATGCCGACCCGCTTGCCGGCAAATCGGCCGGTAGAGATCTGGTGGTAGCGCGCTGGTCCAACGCCCGGAAGTGGCTGGTTGGCGCCCGGCTGAAGCGGTCCGAAATCGGCTTCGATGCGGGCGCGGATTTGCGCCGCCGAAAAAAATTCACCTGAAGAAAACAGCGCCCCGCCCGACATCGGCATGAATTCGATGAAGCGCGGCGTGAGGTCGCGCTCGAAGGCAAATCGGCAGAGCGCCGCGATCTCCAAATCGTTGACGCCGCCGAGCACGACGGAATTGAGCTTGGTGTGGCGAAAACCGACGGCGCGCGCGCGATCGATGCCGCGCACAACCGCCGATAGGTCGCCGCGACGAGTAATGGCCAAAAATCGCCTGGGGTCGAGCGAATCGAGACTGATGTTGAGTCGGTTGAGACCGGATGAAAAAAGCGGCTCGGCCAGCTCCTCGAGTCGTTCGCCGTTGCTGGTCATCGCCAAATCGTCGAGGCCGAGTTGGGACAAACGCGCCACCAGTTTCACCAGATCTTTGCGCACCGTGGGCTCGCCGCCAGTGAGTCGAATACGACGCACACCAAGTGGCAGCAATAGACGCACCAAGCGTTCGATTTCCTCGAAGTCGAGCACTTCGCTTTTGGGTGATAGTGGGACGCCGTGTTCGGGCATGCAGTAGGTGCAGCGGAAGTTGCAGCGGTCGGTGACCGAAATGCGTAAGTACTCGATGCGGCGCGATTG
>JAHFDU010000358.1 GCA_023248835.1 Myxococcales bacterium
AAGTTTGTGCTTGACGCCAACGCCACTTCATACTCGTGGGCGTGAAACGAAAATCTGTGTTCTCCGCCGACGGTAACGCAAGACACATGTGGCGACTCAAAACAGGGCGCCACATCGGAAAAACACCGGCACGACATTTCCCACGGTGCATGGCCGCTTTCCGTCGCTGATTCGCCCACGCCTACGCCCACGCCCACGCCCACGATAAAACTGACGGACCTTCAGACCTTCAGACGTGACTCTACGTGACTCAGCTTGTAGCCCTGGAAAAATGTGACTATAATTGTGGTCATCGAGAATGTTCCGAATACGCTACGCTCGCCTTGCGCTGGAACATCTGAAAGATCTTCGATCGTATGATCGCAATAGGGTTCTTGACGAGGTGGATGAATGCCTACGCTGGGCGCCAGGTGTCGCAACTGTGAAAACCAAAATGCTCCATGGTGCGAGTCCATCGTTTGAACATGTGAAACCAGTATGGCAGCTCCGCGTCGGTGATTACCGCGTGATTTTCGATATCGACGAGGTGAATCGGACTGTGATCATCCGGGCGGTTCTGTACAAGGGCAGCCGATCAACAGGAGACATTCTATGAAAGTGATGGCGATGCGCGACGCGAAAACTGGGTTAAGCGCTACGCTCGACAAGTCGCAACGGGAGCGCGTGCTGATTACTCGAAACGGAAAACCTTCGGCGATTTTGATTGGAGTGGAAGGGCACGATTTTGAGGAGGTGATGATGACCTCCAATCCGAAGTTCTGGGAACTCATCGAAGCGAGTCGCAACGATCCGAAAACCTATTCAGCCGACGAGGTCCGCGCTCATTTCAATAGGAAGGCTGCAAGAGCACGGCCTCGACGGAAACCGAGTGCGGCTCGCCGCAAATAATCGCTGGCTAACTATTTTCGGATATAGTGGCAGCTGTAGCCGCCGGGATTCTTGACCAAATATTTTTGGTGGTACTCCTCGGCGCGGGTGAATTCTCCGGCGGCGACGACTTGCGTGGTGAGCGGGCGCTTCCAGCGGCCGGAGTGATCGACCCGCGCGATGACTTCGGCGGCGACTCGCTTCTGTTCTGGCGTAGAGAAAAAAATCGCTGAACGATATTGGGTGCCGATGTCGTTGCCTTGCTGATTTTGCGTGGTTGGATCGTGCATGCGGAAAAACCATTTCTCGAGCAAATCGGAATAGCTCATCACTTTCGGATCAAAAACCACCCGCACCGATTCGGCGTGCCCGGTGTGGCCGCTCTTGACGTCGCCGTAGGTTGGATGCGACGTGGTGCCGCCGGTGTAGCCGACTTCGGTTTCGACCACTCCGGGAATTTGGCGCAACAGATCCTCCATGCCCCAGAAACAGCCGCCGGCCAAAAACGCGGTCTCGAATGTGGTTTCGCATCCTGGCGCCTTGCCTGGGTCTGGCCGGGTGCAGGTGTTGTCAGTGGCGGCCACCGGTGGAGTCGATCCGGGACCGGAAAATAGCGGCCGATACGCGCCATATCCTTCTGCCTCGAGTTTGGCGAGCGCAACAAACCTTAGCGACGCCGAATTGATGCAGTAACGCAATCCGGTGGGCTGCGGACCGTCGTCAAACACGTGACCGAGGTGAGTGGCACCCGCCTTCGCACGCACTTCGGTGCGAACCGAACCGAGACTTGAGTCCTTCGACTCGATAATACGTCCGGCCTCGACCGGGCGAGTGAAGCTTGGCCAGCCGGTGCCCGAGTCGAACTTGTCGGTCGAACTGAACAGCGGCTCGCCGGTGGTGATGTCGACGTAGAGGCCGGCTTCATGCTGATCAAAAAAAGGATTGCGAAACGGCGGCTCGGTGGCGCTGTGTTGAGTCACTTCGTATTGAATCGGCGTCAACTGCTTGCGCAGATCGGCATCGGCCAGCTTTTTGTAATCAGTCTTGTTCGACATTGGTTTCCGCTCCTGTTTCTTGGCGATCGAATTGCGCTGCGCCGCGAGTACGACCAAACTCACGGTTCCAAGCGCAACCGTAATCATGGTTAGGGTTCGCATGGGCGGAAAGATGACGCACGTCACTGGCCTTTGCAAGCGCGTCAAGCGGCTGATCGCCTGACAGTTTCGTAGACGTGTGGCGTAGGCGTTGACCTTGACGTAGTCGGCGACGGCGACGAAAATGGGATCATTGAGCGCCACTCAATATAGCCGAAGGCGCTGGCCGTCTCACAGCAGCAGACGCGGCTCGGCATTACGGAATCGCGCGCGGCTCAGCAATGGAATGTGCAGCAGCGCTCGACGTCTACCGACTGCGTCGAATCACCAGGCGAGTCACAACACCAACGGGGCTGCGCGCTGTCAGTGACCCGACGAAGAACCGATCGTCGCCGTCAACGTCAAGCGCTCACGTCAACGTCGATGTTACGTTTAGGTCAACCTGACCGCCCAAACGGGGCGCGCCACGTGATGGGGGCTCGTGCTCGTGCCCGTGTCAGGTGCACGTCGACGTGACCGTACTCGAAATCTGACAACATTCGAGGGGTTCGTGTGCGATAAACATTCCGGCCCAAATCCAGACATCGCCATGGCAAAGGCGCTCGTGGAACGGATGGTGGCGATGCTGTCGAAGATGTCGGTAGTCGAGTGGTCATCGAGTACGGGCACGACGACGTGCAGATGCACGTGCAGGTGGCACGTGCGCTGCTGCCCCCATCACGTGGCGCGCCCGCCCAAACGTCAACGTCGATGTTACGTTTATGTTAACGTAACGTCAGGCGGTCAGCGGCAAGAGATCGTAGTCGCGACTTCTCAAAGCAGGCCTCGGCTTGGCGACGACTTCCCAGCAGCTGCCGGCGGGGCGAGATCGCGCTTGAGGCGGCGCAAAAGGTCAAGATTCTGTGTCACACGAGGAGCGATCCAGCGGTCGTGTAAATATCGAATCGGGCCGAGATCGATGTAATTCCAGCGCAACCGACCCTCGCGTTTGACGATGATCAAGTTTGCTTTTTCGAGAACACCCAAGTGCTGCATCACGCTGCAACGATCGAGCTTTCGTCTAAAATGATCGCACAACTCTCCCGTTGTCCGGGGCTGCTCTTTGAGTAGATCGAGAATTTTTCGCCGCCTTGCGTCACCCAGAGCGCGAAACACTGTGTCGAATTTCTTATCGCTTGACATGTTGTAAGTTTATAACATATTGTCCGGCACCTAGGGAGGAAACATGGAACTCAAATTTACGGTTCAAATGAAGATTCAAAAGCCGGTGAGCGAGGTATTCGACGCGGTCTACAATCCGAAAAAACTCTGCGCCTACTTCACCGCTGAATCAGAGGGCCCGCTCGATGAAGGCAAGACGGTGTTGTGGACGCACGCCAGCGGGGAGTGCAGCACCGTGAGTATGCCGGTAAAAGTACAAAAGATGGTTCCGAACAAATTGATTCGCTTTAGTTGGGCCGCGAGCGAAGGATACTACGACGCCAAAACTGGCCAATTCCCTCATTCGGCCGGTTACGACAACCTCGTCGAGATGGCCTTCGAAGAGCTCAAGCCCGGCGAGACGCTGGTCAAAATCACCGAGGGCAACTGGCGACCAAACGAGGACGGGCTGCAGAGCTCGTACCAAAACTGCCAGGGTTGGGCCGGCATGGTCGCCTGCATGAAGGCCTATTTGGAATATGGCATCAATCTCAGGAGCGGGGCTTACTAGTTCTGCTCGAGCTATTTTCGGTGGATCGAGTAAGCGTGATTTGCCAAGTACCGTGGCCAATTATAGGAGAGCTGAATCAATCGCTTCGAATACTTGTTGGTGTTGTGGTTGCCATAGTCGTACTTCCCATCCTTGCTGCCGCCGTCGTAAATCGAATCGCGAACGTAAAACACACCTTGGGTGGCGCATGGCGAGGTTTTCATCTTGGCTTCGATGATCTTCGTGTAACTGGTCGCCATCTTCTGATTGTAGTAGTCGGTCGAATCGGTCACAAAAGAACAATCCGTCGGCAGCTCGTCGTCGTATCCAACGATGATGTCGGAGTGCCAGTAGAGAAAGTGGTTGTACAGGACAATCACAGGTGCGTTCTTGGTGCGCAGCTCGAACTTGATGCGATCGATGACGTCGTCGTCAAACAGTGCGACGTCGAACTGGCCCTCCTGCTTGTTGGGATTGACAAACAGCAGGGTGCGCTCCGCCGTTGGTGTGGCCACCAGTTTTTTCTCCCAATCAGTCGGC
>JAHFDU010000041.1 GCA_023248835.1 Myxococcales bacterium
GTCGGCTTTCCGGTCTGCAGCACCTGCAACCGATGCGGCACGATGAACAGGCGCGTCGAGCCTACTGGAGTCACATCTCGCTGACGCCGTTTCCCTGAAGCACTGTTTAAAAAAAAAAAACGAGGCGCGTGACGCCCAGATTGGCCCGCAGTGAGGCGCGTGACGCCCGGCCGAAAGGTCGGCGCGCATGCGCACGAGTTGGAACGCTATTTGTTTGCAATACGAAGGAATTTTGGCGGCCTCAGAAGAAAAATTCAAAAAAGTCTGCGAGGCAGTCGCCGCACTCAAACGCTTCGGGAAGCCGACGGCGATCGTCGAATACCTGACGAGTAAGGAAGGCGACCAGGTAGAGAAAAACTCCATCTACGTTGAGCTCGTGCGTGCCGTCCAGTCGCACGCCCCGTGGGCCGATCTTGCGATAGCTCTCTTGTGGTGCGGACTCTGGCCCGGCCTCAATAACGACTACCGGATTCTGCAGCCGTATTTTCGCGGCGAGACGGACGACCTCGTGCAGGAGCTGTGGGTCGCGTTTGCCACGCGCGTTGGAAACCTTGGCCTACACAAGCCCAAGAGCGTCGCCAAGAATCTCGTCTGGAGTCCCGCACGTGATGTGATGGATAAGCGCACGCGCGAACTCCGCTTCTACAACAGGGGAGACATTAGTTACGCCGAGCCGGAATGGCGTTTGCGCGACGGGATCATCAGCGCCGAATGCGAGTCGCTCTGGCGAAACAGGCATGACGTCAGGGCCGTAAGTGATCTGCTAGAGGAAAATAAGGGGCCGCGCGAGGAATCTGCGTTTTGGATTCCCAGTGGGCTCTCCCCTGAAGACGAACTTCGTGCGCTCCACGACGCAGGAGTCTCTGAGCTCCTGCTGAGTGTCGTGGTTGGCGGTGAAACCGAACGCGAAGCGGCCGAGAGACTTGGCCTGGGCTACGACGCCGCACGCAAACGCGTTCAGCGAGAAAAAAGAAAGCTGCTCTGTCCCAATCCGAAGCCAAAAACCGCATTCCCTAAGTGAACCCCAAAGATTCGTGAGGGAGACGCGAGTCAGTTTGGATTTTCACCTTGAAGAGGCCGGCATGGCCTCGGACGGGACACGCTCTTCGCCATACCGGGCAGAGCATAACAACAAGGAGAAGTCATGAAATCTGGCTGGGAACTTAGCGACGAATTAGCGACGCAGCACGAGGGTGGATCGAGTGTTTTTCTCAAACTCACTGGCGATGGCGATCGAGCGGTGGTCGTTTTCGTCGGCGAGCCATTTCCGTTCCAAGTCTGCTTTCTCGATAACCGATATCAGGCGTTCGACGGCGAACTGAAGGCTGCCGGGCACAAACCTTCCGCTCGCTTCGCAATCAACGTCGCGCTGTACGAGTCGAAGGAAGTCAAAATTTGGGAGATGTCACCGGCAGTCTACAGAGATGTTCGGCGTGTGCTCAAGAAATGTGGCCCCGATCGATCGTATGAGATCCAACGGCATGGCGCTCCACGAGACATGAAGACAACGTACTCGATTTTACCCGAGACTCAGCTGACGCCGGAGCGGCTGAAGGAATTTCACGTGCTCAAGTTGCATGACTTGGAAGCGAAATGTTCCGGCGGAACGGCTGGCGCGAATTTGCTCGGAAGCTACGACTCCAAGAGCAACGGTGTCATAGCAGCAGACGCGGCGGAGGCGTTGGCGAGTCGCCTCAAAGCCATGCCGCGAGAGGCGGTCGACAACTTCTGCAAAAAGTTTAGCGTCACGCGCATCAAAGATCTGCCGAGTGCGCAGCTCGAAAAGGCGCGTGCATTTGTCGACGTGCTGGCGTCGGAATTTGTGGCCGCCAATCTCCAGAGCATCGACGGGACAGATCCTTTCTAGGAATATGCGCGACTATTTGAACGACGTTTTTGGAGAGAGAGGTCTCTTCGCCGAACACTTGGCTGCCTATGAGCAGCGCGATGGGCAGGTAAAGCTTGCCCGCGCCGTGGACAACGCGATGCGCGACGGGCGCCATGTGTTCGGCGAGGGGCCGTGCGGGACGGGCAAGGGCATCGCTTACGGCGTGCCAGCGATTTGGCACGCGCACCATCGCATGAAGCGAGTGCTGGTTGCAACCGCCACGATTGCGTTGCAAGAACAGTTCGTCACGCAAGATCTGCCCCGGCTCGCCAAGGTGCTGCCGTGGCAGTTTTCCTTCGCTCTGCTCAAAGGGCGGAACAACTACCTCTGCCTCGATCGCGTGGCCGACAACGAAGTGCGTGGCGTGTTCAAGGCGCTCGAACACGAGGAGGTAGGTCCACAAATTCGTGCCCTTCGTTCCTGGGCTACCGAGACGACAAACGGTGACGTGTCAGAAGTTTCGTTTATTCCGCAGCCGCTTGCGTGGTCGCACTTTTCCGTCAGCGCTGACGAGTGCAAGGCCGAACGCTGCAAGTTTTTCGATAACTGCTTCGCTGAAAAAGCGAAAGCGGCGGCGTACCAAGCCGACGTGGTCGTCACCAACTATCACCTACTGGTGGCGCATCTCGAGGTGCGGCGGCATAACGCAAGAACTCTTGTACTGCCCCCGTTCGATTTTCTCGTGCTCGACGAGGCGCACAAGCTAGCCGACATCACCCGCGACTTCCTCGGTTTCACAGTCTCCGAACACACCATCATTCGGCTGGCGCACGCGGCCAAGCGGTTCGGCGACAACGAGCTTGGCAGTCGACTCCGGCGCGAAGCGAAAAGCTTTTTCACCGCGCTTGCAGACTATGCTCGCTCCCCGAAGTACCGCTGTCGCCTGAGATCGTCCGAACTAGAAACACCGACCAAACTACTTTCCGCACTCGCGGAACTCCGTCGGCTCGCAATGTCCATCGCGGTGGACGACACGGTCGGCCATGATGAAAATGTAACCGCTGGCTTGATCCGCGAGCAATCCAGAGTCGCCACCCGCCGCATCGAGGAGATGACGACCACCGCCGATGCAAGCAAGGTTTACTTCATCGAGCTCGACGAAAAAAACGGCAGTGCAAAGTTGGGAGCGAAGTTAATCGACGTCGCCGATTTTCTGCACGACGAACTTTTCGCAAAAACCAAGTCGGTGACGATGGTATCGGCCACGCTGACGACAAACGGCTCGTTCGATTTTCTGCGATCCGAAATTGGCGCCCCCGACGATGTCGTTGAATGCGTGGTTGAGTCGCCATTCGATTTTCAAAAGCAAGCACTGCTGGTCGTCCCTGACGGGCTGCCCGACCCGCGAACACCAGAGTTCGCCGCGGCACTCGTCGATGCGGTGAAGGACGTGATCGATCGCTGCAAGGGTCGCACGCTCGGACTTTTCACATCGTACAAGAATCTCAACGCAGTCTACGATTCCATCGCGAGCAACGGCCACCGCGTGCTCAGACAAGGCGACCTGCCGCGCGCAGAGCTGTCGCGCATTTTCAAATTGGATGTCAGCTCGGTACTGCTTGGGACCGACAGCTTCTGGACTGGCATCGACGTGCCAGGTGAGGCGCTGACCGCCGTAGTCATCGACAAACTCCCATTTCCAAATCTGTCGTCGCCGCTGGTCGATGCAATCTGCGCCCGAGATCCGCAATCATCCTTCGACAACTATCTCTTGCCGCGCGCCATTCTCATGCTGCGCCAAGGCGTCGGACGGCTGATTCGGTCGCGCAAAGACATCGGCGTGGTGGTGATTCTCGACCGGCGCATCGCCGACAAACGCTACGGTGCGAAATTTCTGGCCAGTCTACCGCCGATGCTGAGCACGCGGCGACTCGACAATATCCCACGTTTTCTCGCCGAGGCTGCCGCGCCATGAACGGTTTTCGCGATTTCATCGAGGAGGTCCGGAGTCGCACCAACATCGTCGAACTTATCGGTGTAGACCTGGCGCTCAAGCCGTCGGGCAGCACGCTAAAAGCCTGCTCGCCGTTCAATCCTGAGACTGACCCGTCGTTTGTCGTCTGGCCGGGGACGCAAACCTGGCGCGATTTTTCTAATGGTAGCGGCCGCGGCGGCGATGTTTTCGCTTACGTGCAGGAGCGCGACAAGGTCGGATTCAAAGAAGCCCTCTTTCATCTTGCTGGGCGCGCCCAGGTCAAACGACCAGCCCAAAGTGACGATGACTTTAGGCGCGAACTCGAACTACTGGTTGAGAAACGCGAGGTGCTGGAGCTTTTGACCAGGGCCGCGAACTACTACCACAAGATTCTACCAAGCAAGATTCGCGAAGAGAGCTATCGACGACACTATGGCTTTACTGACAACACCATCGACGAGCTGAAACTCGGCTGGGCCGATGGCCATCTTTTCGAAGCGTTGTGCGAAACGACCGATCGGGAGCGCGCACTCAAGACCGGCCTGTTCGTAGAACTTGCCGGAGGTTGCGTCGAAGATTTTTTCAAATCACGGCTGGTTTTTCCCTATTGGAAAAATGGCACGGTGGTCTATTTCATCGCACGCGCCACCGAATACACCGGCGATGAAGAGTGGGAAAAGTCGAAATACAAAAAACTGATCACTCAGTCCGATCGCCATCCCTACGTGTCACAGGCGGTGGCAAACGATCATTTCTACAATGAAGAGGGTGCGCGCGGTGCCGACGAACTGCTCATTACCGAGGGCGTCACCGACTGCATCAGCGCGATGCAGGCCGGCGTGGCGTGCATCTCCCCGGTGACGACGCGATTTCGCAAACAGGATGTTGCGAAACTTCTACAACTGACCAAGTACACCAAGCGCGTCGTCGTCTGCAATGACTCCGAAGCCAGCGGCGCGGGTGAAGCCGGTGCTCGTGAAACCGCTGCAGCACTCTTTGCAGAGGGACGCGACGTGCGGGTGGCAGTAATTCCGCGCCCGGCTGGCGCAGACAAGATCGACGTCAATGAACTTGTCGCTACGCAGGGCGCCGATGCGCTGCGGGTGGTGATGGCCCAGGCCAAGTCCTATCCCGATCATCTGCTCTCAGCGATTGCGGCCGATACCGACAGAGAAGAGCTCGATCGATTGCTCGAGCCGATCTTCGAACTGCTGATTGACTGTCGGGTGATCAAAGCTGACGCGGTTCTGACCGCAGTAGAGCGAAAATTTCACATCAAGCGCAGCGTGCTCAACGCGCGGATGAAAGAGCTCAAGTCGCGACGCAGGGAGCCATGGCCGGTTGCTGGCAGCCTTCCGCAGATCCGAGTCGATGGCAAACAGCTGCACGAGATCGTTGCTGACGCCAGGCGTGTGCTGCTGCGTTCGAATGAGCAGCGCATCAAAGCGCCCGAAAGCGAATTGGCGCCGCTGTTCGTGCGCGACGGCCGTGTGGTGCGACTACAGCGACCAAGCAAAGGTGCGCCGATTCTTTCCGATGTCGGCGACACGGTCATGTACGGCTATCTCCTGCGCATGGCCGATTGGGTGCGCCTGACGATCGAGGGAATGTTTCCGGTCAGCCCGCCCAAAGACGTAGCGCGTGATCTGATCGCCCATCCGCCACCTGGAATTCCGCAAGTCGAAGCGGTGATCACGACGCCGATGTTTGGCCGCGATGGCAGACTCATCGCCGAGCCGGGACTGCACGAAACCGATCGTTTGTGGCTCGAGGCCGATGCGTCGCTGCACGTGGGTGCGATCAGCGACAGTCCACGTCCCGAAGAAATCGATGCAGCCAAGCGTCTGCTCGTCGAGGATCTGCTGGTCGATTTTCCATTTGTGAGCGATGCCGATCGTGCGCATGCACTGGCGGCACTGCTCTTGCCGTTTGTGCGCCGCATGATCGACGGCTGCACGCCGCTGCATATTGTCGAAGCACCTACGGTCGGCTCGGGCAAGGGACTTTTCTGCAATCTGGTGTCGCTGGTGGTGTCGGGGCGCCCGTGCGACAGCCGCACACTGCCTGAAGACGACAACGAGATTCGCAAAGCGATCACTGCTGAGCTGGCGATGGCGCGACCGATCGTCCTCTTCGACAACGCCAAAGAGAACTGGACGCTGTCGAGTGCACCCTTTGCGTCCGCGCTGACTGCGCTGTCGTGGACCGACCGAATCCTCGGCCGCACCGAAATGATCACGCTGCCGAACGCGGCGATGTGGATGCTGACTGGGAACAATATTCGGCTGTCAAAGGATCTGGCGCGACGCTCAGTGCGGATTCGCATCGATCCCAAGCGCGACCGCGCTTGGCGGCGCACTGGCTTCAAGCACGACCCGTTGATGTCGTGGGCCGTAGCCAACCGCGACGAGCTGGTGCACGCCGCGCTGATCTTGGTGCGCGCTTGGATTTCCGCCGGACGCCAGACCACCCAAGATCGGTTGGGTTCGTTCGAGCAGTGGGCGGCGATCATGGGTGGCCTGCTCAAAGCGGCTGGTGTGGTCGGATTTCTTGGCAACCTGGAAGAGCTCTATGCAGACGCCGATGTCGACGGTGAAGCCTGGCGCGAGTTTACGCTGCTGTGGTGGGAACACCACGCTGCAGCCGAAATGCGGGTGGCCGACCTGGTCGACTTTTGCGAGAAGCACGATCTGATGTTGCAGGTGCGTGGCGATGGCTCGGTCCGCTCACAACAAAGCCGACTTGGTCGTGCCCTGCAGGGTGGTCGCGATCGCATGTTCGGCGACCTGCAGCTGGTCGTGCTCAACCAAGACCGCAAGACGCGCACGCAGTATGCGCTCCGGAGACAAGCGGCAGATCCTGCTCACGCGACTGTGGCTCCCCCGATTGAGGTCGACCCGTGGAGCTGATGCCGGACATAGCCGTGCCAAGTATGCACAGAAGTCCGGCACAAAAATCCTTGCGATCACAGACACTTGTCGACTTGCCGGACTTGCCGGACTTTTTCCGCCCTGCTTACCTATATGAAAATATATTTTTTTATTTTCCTTCCTGTAAGAATTTTTCTTCTTCCACACGCGAAGATATGGAAAAAAGTCCGGTAAGTCCGGCAGATACAGCTAAGTCTTCGACATTAAACAACAAAAGACCGCCGGACTTCTTGCCGGACTTCTGCCGGACTTCTTGCAAAGTCCGGCACATTTTTTTCAAAACACGCGTTTCTCGTCGGTCAGCCACTGCGCGTTTGAGGAGAACCATCATGGAGCATGCGATTACTTGCCCGAAGTACCAACCGGGAGACGGCCGGCGTTGCCGCCACTATTTGCAGGGTGGCAGCTGCGCGCTACCCGACGAGGTCATGTGTGTCGAATGGATCAAGCGCAACGGTAGCGCCACTGCGGCCAAGGCGCGGCCCCCTGATCCACCGCCTGAGATGCAACCCGATCAGCTCCTGCGCGGCCTGACCGACGAAGAGATCAGGAGCTTCAAAGCGCTTGGTGTCGAGATGTGTCTGCGGACCGAATCGTGCGGTGAGATGTGGCTGGTCCCGCATTACACCGATAAGCCGCGCAACGAGATCACGCCCGAGCATGCGGCGTCACTGGCGCGACTGACCAGTGCGTTTCCTGGCGCCCGCATCGTCGCATTTCACAAACAGCCGCGGGCGAAAGCGTCAGAGAGGAGCGCAACATGAGTCCTCGAAACGAACACCTCTCACATTCTCGCATCGATAGGTTTGAGACCTGTCCGCTCGCCTATCGCTTTCATTACATCGACGAGGTGAAACCTCAGCCGTCGCTGGCGCAGCGTTTTGGATCGTTCATCCATTCGGTACTCGAGCGACTGGTGGCGGAGGCCGTCGACACGAACCATCAGGGGCCACTTTCTCGTGAGCGTGCGCAGGCACTCTTTACTCAGGAGTGGGGCGAAACGGAACTGGTTGGTGTCGAACTCTTCGACGAGGGATTGCAGATCATCAAGCGCTTTGTTGGTGATGAAGGGTTGCTCGATGGTTCCAAAATTCTCGGGGTCGAAAAAGAATTTCGCCTTCCCGTCGGTCCGTTCACGCTGCTTGGCTACATTGATCGTGTTGACCGCATCGACGACGACACCATCGAAATCATCGACTACAAAACCAATCGGCAGCTTTTCAGCCGTGAGGAACTCGACCATTCACTCCAGCTCTCGATTTACTGCGCCGCGGCGCGGAAGCTTTGGCCCTGGGCCAAGAACATCAAACTCACGTTCTCGATGCTCCGGCATGGCGTACGGCTTAGAACGCATCGCACGCCGGAACAGATCGAATCCGTGCTCGGCTATGTCGAGGCGGTTGGTCACAAAATGGAAAATGCGACCGACTTTCCGCCGCGGCTCAACGCCAACTGTGGGTACTGCGAATATCGAGCTCGCTGTCCGGCCTATGCGAACGCGCTGAGCGGCGATCGGCTGGTGCAGTCCGAAAACGTCGCCGATCTTGCAGCGGTCGCGAAGGAGCGCGAAGAGGTCGCTCGACTGGTGAAGATTCTTTACGCGCGCAAAGACGAGCTCGAGCGCGTTCTCAAGGCGGAGCTCAAAGACAAAGACGAGCTGGTGCTCGGCGGCGTTCGCTACCGGATGTACACGGCCGAAAAGTTGGTCTATCCGATCGAGCCGACGGTGGAGACCCTCGTGCACGCGACTGGAAAATCACCAGACGAGATTCTAAAGGCGATCACCACCGTCAATAACAAAGCGCTCGACGAATTTGTCACACAGATCTCTGAGGACAAGGACGACGCCAAGGTCGCGATGCTGATGGCCGACCTCCAGGCCTTCGCCGAGACAACTAACACGGCGAAGTTTTGGGCCAAAAAGGTTCATCGTGGCCCCTGATTCAACCACCGCAACTACCGATCTTCCGTCGGTGATGACGGTTGGCGAGATCGCATCCTATCTGGGACTCAATCGAAAAACGATCTACGCCGCAATCGAGGCTGGCGAATTGCCGGCGATCCGAATTCGCGGTCGCATTCGAATCCTGCGCGGAAGTTTGCTACGGTGGCTGCATGCGCAAGATCGCGTCACGCCGGGAGGAGAAAATGGCGGTTAGACGTGATCAAAATGGAATTTGGCGGTATCGAATGGTGGTCAGATTGGCGAATGGTCGCAGAAACAGAATCAGCGGCACACCGTCGCGCAACACCAAACTGGCGGCACAAGAAGACGAACGTGCTCACATAGAGCGGACACGGAATCCGCCGCCGGAGAAAAGAGAGGTGCCAAGTTTTTCGAGATGGTTTTGGGGCCGATTCTGGGACGAATGGGTGATCGGAAGAAAAAATAAACCAAGCGAAGTTGAATCGAAGCAGGACATCTTCAGATGTCACTTAGAGGATGCGTTTGGCAAGATGCGGCTCGACGAAATCGACGACTCCCAAGTGGCGCAGTTTCGGGCGAGGCTGGTGAAGGCGGAGTTTTCGGAAAAGCGCATCAACAACATCTTGGCGGTGCTGTCGAAATCGTTGCGATACGCCCACCGAGTTCGACTGATCGATCACGTGCCAGAAATGGGGCTGTTCAAGATCGACAGGCAAGAGATCGAATCGTGGTCGTTCGAGGAGTACGCGCGTTTGCTTGATTCGGCGCACAAAGATCACGAGCCTGAATGGTATGTGGCTGCGTGTCTTGCGGGTGAAGCCGGCCTTCGCATCGGTGAGGTGAAAGCGCTGAAGTGGCAAGAGGACGTGGATCTGGTAGCGGGCACACTCACAGTGCAGCGGCAGCGACGGAACAATCTCGAGGGGACGCCAAAGGGCCGAACCAAGCGGATCGTGCCGATGACGCCGCGGCTGACGGCAGCGCTCAAGTCAATGAATACTGTTCGTGTTGGTTATGTCGTCCGCAATCTCGACGGCACGCCGAAGTCGCAACAGGCACCGCGTTCGGCGATGGACAGGATTTGCAAACGCGCTGGTCTACCCTGCCAAGGCTTTCACCATCTGCGCCACACGTTCGGCACACACGCTGCGATGTTGGGCGTGAATCCTTGGAGCTTGATGACTTGGATGGGACACAAGACCATCACCGAGACGATGCGCTACGTGCATGTGGCCAATGCGCATCGCCGACCCGTTCCGGAACAGGTAGTAGCGGCTGCGGCGCAAGAAGTAGATCTGGATCGCCGCATCGTGCTGATGCTCGGATTTCGTGGCAACAGCGTGGCAACGGAAGGGAAACAACCGTGCTCGAACGTGATAAACTGAATCGGTTTCGATAGTTACGTAGTGACCCCACCGGGACTTGAACCCGGGATTTCGGCGTGAGAGGCCGACGTCCTAACCGCTAGACTATGGGGCCGAGCAAATCATCGTTCGGGGACAAGGATTCGAACCTTGATAAACAGAGTCAGAGTCTGTTGTCCTGCCGTTGGACGATCCCCGAAAAACCGCCCAGTTATATCTGCTTAGTAAAATTTTTCAAGGTGAGAGTGCAGATAGTAGTGACGCAGAATTTCGTCGTATTTCTTGCCGGCGCCGGCCATCCCGATCGCGCCCCACTGGCACATCCCGACGCCATGGCCGTGCCCGGCTCCGTCGACACGCAGCAACGTGAAGTGACCACTTGCGTCGCGTGCCGTCGTCAACAAGAAGAGCGAACTCTTGAGGCCGCCGAGCGCTTTCCGAATGTTGAGCTCTCCGGCGACCTCTTTTTGCGCGCTGTCACCGACTAGGCGCAATTTCACCGCCCGACCAGACACGCCGCGTTCGAGCACCTCGATCGATTTCAATCGGCCAACGCCGAGCCGGTTGGCGATCGCCGGCAAATCCAGCGTCACCGACCAGCGAAAACTATTTTCTGAACCATGCGGCCGCGCGCAAAATGATGCGCTCTGTTTTTCCTGCAGTCGCCCTTCCAGAGAAGGACGCTGAACCTCGTCGCTCAGCTCGTCGTCAAAATGGCCGCGCAGCGACGGATCGGGCGTACCGCCCCACACCTTCTCATTGTTTTCGGTGTGGCCGCCGCAAGAGGAGAAATAGACCGCATCGATGAGTCCGCCGGCGTCGCGGAGTAGCAGCTCGCCGCGCGTCGCTGCCACTGCCGCTGTCGCACGCGCGTCTTCATGGCCAGCGCCGGCGTAGACCTGACAGTGCTGCTTCGAACACAATCGATAGGGATCACCTTGGTGCCGCGTGCCAATTTTTGCGAGCAGCTCATTGCGCGCGGCCACCGCCTGGGCTTTGAGTGCCTCGAGTGGCGCCGAGGCATTCATTTCGGCCGGCACCAATCCCGCGAGCAATTTGTCTTCGGGCACCGCGTTGACCACCGCCAGCTTGCCGTGGCGATCGAGGGTGACATAGACCTCGCCAAAATAGCGACGCGTCTCTTTGCCGCCGCCCTCCTTGTCGACGTCTTTGACTTCGATGGTGGCTGCTGCATCGGCGGGTGCAAACCACAAAATGCTGTCGTTGCGGATCTCGGCGCCGCTATCCCCGCGGGCAACGACTTGTCCGTGCGGTCGCTCGACCAATTCGGGCTCAATCGATGTCTCGAGTGAATATTGCTCGGCGACTTTGCGCGCACGCGCGGCTGCCAATTCTGCCGTCGCTGCGCTCAAGACACTCACCGCCACTTTGCGGTTGTCAATGACGCGGCCGCGCAATGCAAACAGCGCCCCGAGCTCAAGCGACCTCGGCTGAAACTTGCGCTCACGCCAGCGTTCAAGATCGGCTGCGATCGCCACGCTGTCGGTTGGCGCGTGGGTGGCGACCACCACGTGGTAGTTCATTTTTGCCGGTGTCGCGTGTTCGACGCGCACGACAAAATGGTTGCCACCGCGAAACTCGGCGCCGCCGTCGCCATCGGGCAGCACCCGTAGCCCGCCACTGGCTGCAACCTCAACTCGATCGCGCCCTTCGGCAATGCCGATGGTGGTCAGCGGCAAGCCCTCGCGGGTGAGCGAAAACTGATGCGAATAGACGACGCGCAACTTGTCATCGGCAGACATCTCATCGGCGCGCGCATAGGCGAACATCAAGCATGCAATCGTCAGAGCGGGTCGATTCAAGCCGGTAGCTCAGTCTTGGCGATGAACGAAAGATTGATGAGGTTGATGGTGAAGTGACAAACGATCGGCCCGCCGAGATCACCGAGCCCGACGAACATCAGCGCGAGCAGAAGGCCGACGCCGAAAGACATCGCGGTCCATGGAAGAAATCTACGTTCTGGGCGCAGGTGCAGCACGGCGAACAGCAGACTCGACGGTAGAATGCCGATCCACGCCACCAACAAACCGCGAAAAAAAAACTCCTCGGCGATGGAAGAGCTCAGCGCCAGCAGCCAAATATCGCGCGCTGATAACTCATGCAGCACGGCATGAAATTCGTTGTGCAAGAGGCGCGCCCAGCTGAAGCGACGCACCATCCACCGGGTCAGCAACACCAGTGCGACACCCACCGAAAGCCCGATCAGTGGACTGAGAGCCAAGCGCCGCGGCGTCGACGCGGCAAAGTGGTACAGATCGTCGTCGCCACGAGCCCAACCGAGCGCCACGGCGAGTGCCGCCAGCGCACCATAGGCGCACAGCACTAGCATGTTCGGGGAGAGGCGAGGCGCACGCGGAGAGGCACGAAGCCGCATCGTAAAAGTATATCCCACTGGCTCCTGGCAGGAAATTATCTGGTGTTCACGGATTTTTTGGAGACGTGTCCTGAAGGCCACTTCTGAAGCAACACGATGCCCGCTCAAGCGGGCAGCAAAACGGCTTAAGAATTGGAACTCTCCTTCGCGGTGCAGTGAGCGCTTGTGGAATTTTCTGCTAGTCTTGCGGCGTCAAGGAGACCCCATGCAACTTGGACGCAAAGCAAAGATTGGCCTGGCGGGATTTGTCGTGGTGGCGCTGCTGAGCGCCTGGCAGTCGCTCAATTATCTTTTCGCGCACGGCTATTCAAACGGGTCGCGCAGCGGCGTGATTCGTAAGGTGTCGGTCAAGGGGCCGCCCTATTGCAAGTATCTCAGCGCCGAAATGTCGGTGCAGGGATCGCTGCCCGGTCAAGCCACTGAAGTCTGGGAGTTTTCGATCGACAGTCTCAACAGCCCACTGGTGCAAGCACTGCACGACGTCGAGCGCCTAGGGCAAAAAATCACCATCGACTATCGGCAGGACAAGGCGCAGAAGCTGTGGTGGCGTTGTAATCCGTCCGAATATTTCATGACTGCAATTGAGAAATAAGAAACAGAGGGCATACGCGATGGAAAACATTAGAACCGAACAAGCTGAACTAAAAGTTGCCGGCGAAGCCACCACGATGCCCGCCTACCTTGCGATTCCCGAGGGCACAGGGCCCTTCGCAGCGGTACTGGTGCTCGAGGAGATTTTCGGCGTCAACGCGCACATGCGCGAAGTCACCGAACGCGTTGCCAAAGAGGGATATGTGGCGATCGCGCCCGACTACCATTTTCGTTCGGCGCGCGGTGAGGAGCTCAAGTACGACGCCGCTGGCATGCAGCGCGGCATGACGCTGATTCCAAAACTCAGCGAGAAAAACGTCGTCGCCGATCTGCAAGCGACGCTCAGCTTTTTGCGCAGTCGCGCCGATGTGGGCGGCGATCGCATTGGCTGCATCGGGTTTTGCATCGGCGGCCACGTCGCGTACTTGGCGGCGGCACTCACCGACGTGCGCGCCACTGCGTCCTTCTATGGCGGCGGCATCGCCGCGATGGGACTTGGCGTCGCCGAACCGACAGTGCATCACAGCGCCAAAATTCGCGGCCGAATTCTTTGTCTGTTTGGCAAGAACGATTCGATGATTCCCGAGGCGCAGGTAAACCAGATTCGTGCCGCGCTCGACAAAGGGAACGTTCGCCACGAGATCGTCGTTTATGACAACGCCGGCCACGCCTTCTTCTGCGACAACCGCGAGCGCGGATCCTACGAGCCCAAAGCCGCGAATGATGCGTGGACGCGGGTCAAAAAATTATTCGCCGAAGAGCTGCGAAACTAGATTAGAAGGCACTCCGTTTTCAACTAAAAAACCGAATCACCTTCTGCTGCAATGTCTTCTTAGGAGGCGTCGCCGAACCTTGGAAAACTCCACCTATCTGCGCATTCAAATCGCGCGCAATTTTGGTGCAAGCCTCCGTGAAACACTTGGAACAATCGCCATCGGAATAAAATGAAAACGTCACCGTGTCGCTGTAGGGCCATGGTCCACCTACTGCATCATAAGGCTCGGTGTGGACGCTACATGCCAATCGCCCATCCCGATAAAACGCGGCTTCGTCGAACGGCACCGGATCCACTTTGGATTCGTAATAGCGCAAGAGGTTTTCAAACGACCCGACGATATGAGGTTGGCGCCGATCTAAAACAAATTCAACGCGATCACAGGAAATGCATTCCGACATAGCACTGATAAGGGCAAGGGCCAGGTCGGCATCAAAATACATTCCGTCGCTGTCGGGGCGAAAGGTGTCGAGCGCGACCGCAAATCGGAAGCGCAAATCGCTTTGCCTCGCGCGAGCGGGTACGTCGTCAAGAAAATCTACCTCTGGAAGATAGCCAACGATCAAGCGAAAGGTCCTGTAGTTCCTGATTGCGCTCGGTTTCGCTTTGGAGAGCGACAGGCACAATCGCCTCAGCTGCGAAACACGTCGCAGACGCGTAGTGATCGCTTTGGCCGAAACATCAATCTTCATCTTTCTCACTCAGCCGCTTGATGTCCTCTTGATCCTGTCCGCTGCCGCGCAGCGATTTAAGCAGCGCCAAGCCCTCGCGCGAAACCACCCAAACCGTCCCATACTCCCACGCCATCGGCTGGCGACCGGCCCACGCCTTGTCGATCGCTGGAGTCACCAGCAGAAGATCGAGCATGAGCAGATCCCCGCCCAAGTCATCGAGTTTCGACAGCCGACGAATCTCGACAGCGCCGCCTTGAAAACTCATCGGAGCGGCAGGAATTGTAAAGCCGAGCTGCCCAGCGACCGCCTGGACTCGTTCCAAATCGGCGGGCACAACCAATAAATCGATGTCGATGGTCGCACGAGCCAGCGCATGAACCGCCAGCGCCAACCCACCACACACCGCGTAGTCGATCCGGTTTGCCTCGAGCGCCAGCACCAGCGCCTTGAATTCATCGAAGAGATCGAGCATCGATGATCGATCATCGACTCCCTCCACAGGCGGGTCAAGAACAATACCTTCTGAAGGTCGTAGGTCCAAGGTACGTCAGTTTTATCGTGGGCGTGGGCGTAGGCGTGGGCGAATCAACGACGGAAACCGGCCATGCACCGTTGGAAAATGCCGCGATGTGTCTTGCGTTACCGTCGGCACAGAGCACGGATTTTCGTTTCACGCCTACGCCCACGCCCACGAAACTGACGGATACCGCCTAACCTCAGGGCGTCGGGCCAACTTGGAACAGCAGCCCAACCCCGTATCCGACGAGCGCAGAGGCGACGCCGATCACCGCCATTTCGGCCCCGCTCTTTGCCCACTGGCCAACTGTGGTCACCGCTTTGTAGGCGCCGACAGCGAACAGCGTCGCGGCGGCGACGGCGAGCGCGACCCACATCGCGCGCCCGACGCTGAGAAAGAAAAACGGTAGCAGCGGAAGTAGCGAGCCAACCATCGCCGCGAGGCCAACCCGCGCCGCCGAGCGCAGCGCTCTTCCCCGCGGCACCGGCATGAGCTGCAGCTCTTCCGCCATCATCACCGCCACCCAAACGTCGCGGTTCGCGGTGATGGTCTCAACGATCTTCTCGAGCAGCTCGCCGGAGAACCCTTTCTGACGATAGAGCTGGCGGATCTCGTCACGCTCGATTTCGGGCACCGCGGCAACATGGCGCCGCTCGCGGTTGCGTTCGCTCTCGTAAAGCGCCTGGTCGGCCTGCTTTGACGTATAGGCCACCGCGCCCATCGACACTGACTCGGCAAAAGTCGCCGCCAGTCCGGCTGCGAGCACGATGTGGGCGTCGTGAGTCGCAGCGGCAACGCCAAGGATCACGCCGAGCACGTTGACCAGCCCATCTTGGCCACCCAGGATGACCTCCGATAGCGTCGACCGATGCCGGTGTGGGTCGAGATGAAAGTGATACTGGTGCGCGGGGGTGGGCGCGTCCAAACTAGTTAAACGAGGGCGGCGGTCGATCGCTGCAGGGCTGATATTTGGTCTTGGTCGCATCGCTGCGGCTGTCATACACCAGCACCTCGTCGTTGACTTTGATCGCGCCCTGATCGCGCAACTCGACGCAGCGGCTCTTCGACCAACTCTCGACCAGGTGGCTCCATTTTTCGAGCTTGAATTGGCGCTCGAGCTCGACCTGGCGTTTTTTGAACTCTTCGGCGTCGGCCTGCTTGCGCTCCTTGACTCGTACCACCACGTAACTTTCGCCGGCGGCAAATGGACCTTCGACGGCAGCGGGCTTCAGTTCAAACGCATGTCGACTGAGCTCCGGCGAGGTGCCAATCAGCGGAACGGTCTCGCCTTTGCGCGCGTACAGCCCCGTCTCCTCGAGTTTCGGCAGCGTCCGATCGCCTTTGTCGTTCTTGTCGGATTGATTGGTGGTCTTGGGAAACAGAGCTTCCAGCTTTTCGCCGCTCTTTACTCGCGTAAGCGCTGCCTCTGCGTCGGTTTTGGCGCGCAGTTTCGCCTGCTCCGAACGCACCGCGGTTTCGGCGAGTTCTCGCGCTGCGCTCTCAAATGGAACATCGCCCTCGCGGAAATCTTCGATCTTGACCAATTCGAAACCGCGATCGGTGCGCTCAGGTCCAAGCAGGTCGCCCTTTTTTGCAGCAAAGACTTTGTCTTCGAGCGCCGGCCCGAGACCGGAAAATCCCTTTTGCCGAAAACCCATTTCGCCGCCGCGCTTTTTGGCCGAGTCTTGCGTGGAAAATTTCCGCGCCACTTCTTCAAACGCAGTGCCAGCCTTGGCCTTGGCGGCGGCTTCGTCGATCTGCTTGCGCGCTTTGGCCTCTAGGTCTTTGGGCGCAGCTTTGGCGAGCTCGACCAACACGTGGCGCAGGTGCGCCTGCTTGGGCAACTTCTTGTACAAAAACGCGCGGTCTTCAAATTGCTTTTTCAGCTCGGTCTCATGCGCTTTGACATATTGGTCGAGCAGCTTGGGCGTCACTTCGACGTCGTCGGTGTAGCGCGAGCCGGAAAACCGGACGAATTCGAGATTGACCTGATTTTGAGAATCGACGTAGTCGGTCTTGACCTCGTCGGTGGTGGCTTTGGTCGCGCTCTTGGTCAGATCGCTCCATTTTTGCGCCAGCAGTTCGCGCCGTTCAAGCTCGCGAAAATGGAGGACCGTCATGCCGTGTTGATTTTGCAGCCACATCGACATGTGATCGTAGTCAAGCTTGCCCTCTTTGACCACGAACGCGGGCAGCGACTGCTCGCGGCCGAACAGCACCATTTTTCCGTCGCGCAGCACATCCTCCGCCTCTTCTTCCGAGACGGCAAGGCCTGAGCGCTCGGCCTCGCGCGACATCAGCTCACGCTCAATCACCCGATCCATAATTCGCTCTTTGATGTTTTGCCGACGCAAGATTTCGGGCGGCAGCCCGCCGCCAAACAGCATG